>NZ_JAZGQA010000059.1:0-23546 GCF_048593855.1 Yersinia sp. 2542 StPb PI | reverse complement strand
CATGGAGTGAGATATATCCTACCGTAAATTTCCATTCTTCTTTTGTTTGTATTCTGTGATTCTTATTATTTGGTAATGCATTTATAACCTCACGTTTTGGGCTGGATTGACAATATTTAAAATGCTGAAATAATAGCCGTAAGAAATCGGATGTCACTGATTCAGGATATTAATCCTAATTAATATTATTGGCCTAAAACCTTATTTTAAAGCACGGGGAAATAAACATGAAAATTAAAACTAGCAATGCATTAATCGCTGCTATTGCAAGCGTATTTATTGCACAATCAGCATTTGCTGCTGATGGAACTATTACCATTAACGGCCAAATTACAGATACGACTTGTGGTGTCTCTGTCAACAACGGCACTAAAGATGGGACCGTTAACTTACCGACTATTTCTGCAAGCGCACTGAGTTCTGTCAACTCCGTTGCGGGTACCACTCCGTTCAATATCTCGTTGTCTGGTTGTACTGGGGCGACACTGAATAACGCTTATGCTTACTTCGAACCAGGTGCTTTTGTTGAGACCAGCACTGGCCGGTTGAACAACAATAGCGGTACAGCGACGGGTGTTCAGGTTCGTTTGTTAGACAAAAGCAGCACAGCAATCATGGTAGGCGGCGCTAGCCAGGGCGGCGTGGTGGAAGATATTTCCACTGGTGATGCAACATTGGGCTACTACGCACAATATTATGCGAATAGTGGCACTGTTGGTGCTGGTACCGTTGTAACACAAGTCGACTATACTATTGTTTACGATTAATCAAAGCGTGTGATATAGCGTGACTGATGGCAAGTTATTGTTATAGCTAATGTTATCTGTTGCCGAATGGGAGCTTAATGCTCCCTGTTTCATTCGCTCTATAATTGGAAACTCTTATGCGCAAAACATACTTTATGGCCTTTGCTTTTGTCACATTACTGGTTGCAGCAACGGTTACCCGTGCTGAAGTAATGATCACGGGTACGCGTGTTATTTATGACGAGAAGCAGCGTGAAGGCGTGGTTAAGGTTTCCAATACCGGTAATATGCCGGTTCTTCTTCAAGCCTGGATTGATAACGGTGATGCGAATGCGCGTCCTGATACTATCAAGGTGCCTTTTAGTGTTACGCCACCAGTAGTGCGTCTGGATCCTAAACGGGATCAGACTATTCGCCTGTTCCGTACTGGCAGCGGCTTAGCAGCCGATCGTGAAACGCTTTTTTGGTTTAATTTGCTAGAAATTCCACCTAAACCCACTAAAGGTGCCACGGGGGAAGATAATAAATTGCAATTGGCTTTCCGTACCCGAATAAAAATGTTCTATCGCCCGGCAGAATTAACGATGCCGATAGAACAGGCTATTACGAATCTGACCTTTTCTAAAAAGGGCAATCAACTGGTTATAAAAAATGCATCACCGTATTATATAACCTTTAGAAAATTGGAGTTACGGGCATCAAAAGAGAGCCCAGCGGTGGCGAACTTGAGCAAAATAAATAATAAGATGATTGCACCTTTTGCTGAGCTTAGCTTACCGGTTAGCGTTAACGGTCCAATAAATAATACTACACAAGTTTTTTATTCTGTTATCAATGACCAGGGTGGCGAAACGCAGGGTGTTCAAAAGTTGGCGCAATAAAAACATAAATATAATTAATTAGTCTTTCTCTGCATCCACCAGGTGCATATTTATTAAATGGCCTCGATATAATGTTTAATTATTACATGTATTATCAAAAAAACGAGCGCCCGAAATATTTGTCGGCATTCTCCTTTGTTATTTTTAGCTTGGGCGGCATGCTATTTAGTTTACCCGCCTGTGCTGAAGACCCTGAACATGTTGAGTTCAGTGATTCTTTCCTCCGTTTTTCTGTTGATGCCAGTCGCTATAGTGA
The DNA here is from genome assembly GCF_048593855.1 of Yersinia sp. 2542 StPb PI. Lineage (NCBI taxonomy): Bacteria > Pseudomonadati > Pseudomonadota > Gammaproteobacteria > Enterobacterales > Yersiniaceae > Yersinia > Yersinia sp. 2542 StPb PI. The sequence goes on along the minus strand of NZ_JAZGQA010000059.1, from coordinate 21,663 downwards.
GGGCAATCCCGTTGCTCCAGGTGAGCGTAGCATTGATATCTATTTGAATGAGCAATGGATCGGGCGTCAGGCGATACGCTTTGAGTTGCCGTCGCCAGAATCTAAAGTGGCCCTTCCGTGTTTTGACTTAAAGTTGTTTGATGAACTCGGAATTGATACCACTAAGCTCACGCCTGATGTACTGAAACAACTGGAAACTGCCCGTGTTTGCTCATCATTAAGTACTCTGCTGGACGGTGGGAATGCCATTTTTGATGAGAATACCCAGCGGTTGGATATTCAGATCCCACAGGCTTCTTTAATCCGCCAGGCGCGTGGCTATGTTAATCCCAAATATTGGGATGATGGTGTGACGGCGGCAACGCTGAAATATGATTACACCGGTTATCGCAGTAATCAGAGTGATGCCAGCAGCCAGACTTATCAATATCTCGGGCTGCTAGGCGGATTCAACTGGCAAAGTTGGCGTTTATACTATCGTAGCGCATTAAATCGAAGTGACAGTCAGGGATTTGATTATCAAAATCTGGCCACCTACGCGGAGCGTGCGGTGCCATCCTTATACAGCAAAATGACGATTGGTGACTCCAATACTGATGGTCAGGTATTCGACAGTCTCAGCTATCGTGGCATTGAATTAAGCTCGGATGATCGTATGTTCGCTGACTCTCAGCGTGGTTATGCACCTGTGGTGCGCGGCATCGCCCGTACTAACGCCCGTGTCGTGGTGCGTCAACAAGGCCAATCTATTTATGAAACCACGGTGCCACCGGGGCCTTTTACCATCGACGATCTCTACCCTACAGGCCAGGGCGGCAATCTGATTGTCACTATTACTGAAGCTGATGGTAGCGAGCAGTCGTTTACCGTGCCATTTGCATCAATTGCCGAGCTATTGCGGCCGGGAACCACGCGCTATTCTTTAATGGCCGGTGAGTATCGTGATAATTCAATGGCGGAAAAACCGGCTCTCTTGATGGGAACCTTACGCCATGGCTTATCCAATTTAATCACCGGCAACGGCGGAGTAGTTGCGGCCGAAGGGTATCTATCGGCCTCTGCCGGGCTGGCGTTTAATACCCCCGTCGGAGCGGTGGCATTTAGTTTGACACAAGCGCAAACCAGGTTACCCGGTGAGAGTGATCAGAACGGTCAGAGTATGGGCATTACCTATGCGAACTCATTACCGCAAACCGATACCAGCCTGACCATCGCCAGTTACCACTATTCCAGTGACGGTTTTTATACGCCGTCAGAAGCGATGCGCATGCGTGACTATTTGCAACATGGCGAAGTTAATAACACTATTTTCAATTCAAGCCTGCCAGATGGTAATACCCGCTACGATGACAGTTTTAAGTATCGTCGCCGCAATCAGGCGCAAATCAGTATTACTCAAGGTTTGCCAGAGGGTTATGGTTCGTTTTATGCCAATGCGAATGCGCAGGATTATTGGGGCGGGCAGCGTCGCGATATGAATTTCCAGCTCGGTTATAATAATAGTTATAAGTCACTGAGTTATAACCTGGCTCTTAATCGGCTGCGCAATATGTCCAGTGGGGATTGGGATAATCAACTGAGCGTCTCTTTCTCCATTCCGTTGGGCAGCAAACGGGGTTCACCGCGGTTGAGCACCAGTTACACCCACACTCGTGACAGCAGTTCAGTTCAAACCGGGGTTTCAGGTTCTGCTGGCGACGATAATCAATTTAACTATGGTGTTTCAGCGGCGAATAACCGTACTGACGTGAACGGTAACTACAACACTGTAGGCGTGACGGGCAGTTGGCTGGCGCCTAAAACGACTATTGGCGGCAGTTATTCGAAAAGTAATGATTACGAGCAGGCCAGTGTCAATATGTCTGGTGGCATCGTCGCCTACGGTGGTGGTGTGGTTTTTGCCTCCTATCTGGGCGATACGGTAGGGATTGTTGAGGCCCCGGATGCTGCCGGAGCCCGTGTGGCCAACTACTCGGGGATGCGTCTCGATAGCAGTGGCCGGGCGGTGGTGCCTTACTTAAGCCCTTACCGACAAAATGATGTCGAACTGGATCCAAAAGGCTTATCGTCGGATGTGGAATTTAAAACCACCAGTCAGCGGGTTGCCCCTACTGCCGGTGCGGTGGCACTGGTGAAGTTTGAGACATCTAGTGGCTATTCGATGTTATTGACCGGACATCGGGCGGATAACACACCACTGCCGTTTGGTGCCGAGGTGAAAGATGCCACTGGTGCCAGTGTGGTCTATATCGCTCAGGGCGGGCAAGCCATGGTGCGGGTGAACCAGCAAGATGGACATCTGCGCGTGATATGGGGTGAGGGCGTTGGTGATAGTTGCGGCTTTGATTATAAATTACCCCGCGGCGCGTTGGTTAAGGGTGAATTCCGGCAGTTAGAGGTGATATGCAAATGAGTTCTTATCGGAATATAGCGCAATATTACATGGACAGGTCCTGTGGTGCAGCCAGTGATTCGATAGCGCACGGCTGCCGTCAACTAAAACAACTTTTACTGTGGTTACTGGTGATGAGTGGTTTAGCGATCAGCCATAATGCTAATGCCTTGGGCTCTGCCATGGATTGTGACTATAGCGGTACTTACTATATTTATGGCCCGACAACCACGCTGCGAGTTCCGCCCAACACTGCGGTTGGTTCGCCGATTGGTTCATGGATAAGCTTCCCCGCAGGGGGCTGGGTGTGCAAGATATTATCCACCTCAATGAATGACAGTATTAAGGCTGGGGCAGGGCTGTTCTCGCCGTACAGCATCGATCGGACAATCAACATTGATGGCAATAGTCACAGTGTATTTTCTTATACCGGTAAAGCTGGCTTAGGCTATGCACTGCGTTTTCGCGTGACCGGCGCAGGTTTCAGCAGCGACTGGAAGCCGATGAATGGCTTTAGCGCGGCAAATATAGTTTATTCCTCACCGCTGTTAGGCCCTATTCCTTACAACAATGGGGCTAATTTTAACTTGAACATAGAACTACAAATCAAGTTTGTTAAGATTGCCACGACATTAACCAGTGGATGGGCTGCCGCTTTTGACCCTGCTTATGCCTATAACTATCGCACCTATAACAATGGCACCAGTAGTTATCTTGAATCAACCCGCTACCGATTATTTGATTTTGCGCCAAATTCCCTGAATATCCAGTTAATGACACAGACCTGCACCACACCGGATGTGATTGTCAATTTACCGGATGTCGCCAGCAATAAATTTACTGGGATTGGCAATATTGAAGGGTTAAAATCATTTAATCTCAATTTTAATAACTGCCCCGGTGGATTAGCGGGTATTAATTATACGTTTGGCGCGGCAACTAATGTGCTGAATGCGGCAAATGGTGTGGTAGCGTTGAATAGCGGATCTACCGCCAGAGGCGTGGGGGTATTATTGCGTAGCCAGACAAATACACCTATCGTGTTGAATACCGAATACACCTTGAGCGGCTATAATTCAGTGAGCACGCAGAGCTACACCGTGCCGATGAACGCCGGGCTTTATCAAACTGAAAGCACCGTGCAAAGTGGTTCCGTCAACGGCGCATTTACTTTTACGTTGATCTATAAATGAAAACGTTTTCGTACTGGCTCATGCTGTATATCCGCAGGTTCACGCATTGGTACCACGTGTTTGCGGCGGTGACCCTTGCCTCCTTGTTGCTCACTACCACAGCGCAGGCGGGTATTGCTATTGGTCTGACCCGAGTGGTGGTTACTGGAGATGATAAATCAGGCAGCGTGCAGATCCTCAATAAGGGCAATCGCCCAGCTTTACTGCAACTGTGGGTTGATAACAATATTGCTGAAATGGATAAATCCATTGAGCAGATAAAGGTACCCTTTGTTGTTGATACTCCGGTGTTCCGCCTTGATCCTCAAACCAATAAATCTGTTCGCATTTACTATACCGGTACTGCCGGTCAACTGCCGTCTGATCGCGAATCGATGTTTTGGCTGAATGTATTAGAAGTGCCACCGAAAACCGCTTCACCGCAGGCTGCCGGCAATGAAGTACAAATTGCCTTCCGCTCACGCATCAAACTGTTCTATCGCCCGGCGGGTATTCCTGCCAGTTCAGAGGGGGTGCTTAACCAACTCTCTTTCAGATGGGTTCCAGAGGGCAGTGGCGGGGTCTTTCGTGTCACCAATCCGACGCCATTTAATGTGACATTCCAGACTGTGGAGATTGCGCAAAGTAAAAGTGCCGCGAGAACCCCGGTTAAGTTGGGGAATGACGATATGGTCGCCCCGAAAAGTAGCATCGATGGTGGGCTAGTCGGTAATCAAATTCCGGCTAAGAATATGACGGTATTCTTCTCAATTATTGATGATTTTGGCTCGACAGTGGAAGGTCAACAGCCACTACAATAACCCGCGTTGTTACTCCTTACTGCTGTGGCGAGACTAACGATAGCCCGCAAACAGGCAAACAACGTGGTTATAAGAAAAATCCTACAAATCAAGTGGATACAATTCATTCCTGCTTTGTTTTTCCTATTGGTCTCTCCGGCCACAAGTGATACCTTTCTATAATAATTTGGTGTGGAATAATTTCATTAACCATCCGCATAGCTAATTGCTGACTTTTCAGGGTCAATACACAGGTATATTTATGACGCTTTATGATATTAAACCGCGATTTCAGGCGCTGTTGCGACCGTGTTTGGCCTGGTTGTATCGGCGGGGGATTACGGCGAATCAAGTCACATTATTTACTCTGATTGCTTCAGTGCTGGTGGGCGGCTTATTGGCGTTATTCCCATCACGCATGATGTTTATTCTACTCCCCGTGTTTCTCTTTTTCCGTATGGCGCTGAATGCGATTGATGGCATGTTAGCGAGGGAGTTTAACCAGCAGTCACGCCTCGGCGCGTTGCTCAATGAGATTGGCGACGTTATCTCGGATATTGCGCTCTACCTGCCGTTTGCTTTGCTGCCTTATGCGCGTCCTGAGTGGGTTATCTTGGCACTGTTTCTGGCTTTTCTGACGGAGTTCTGCGGCATTATGGCGCAAACGCTGGGGCAGCCGCGAGGTTATCAGGGACCATTGGGAAAAAGCGATCGCGCCCTGTTGTTCGGCGCTTATGGGTTAGCAGTTGCTTTGTGGCCTGTCGCTTTAACCTTTTCCGCATGGCTGTTCGCTTTAGCATCGTTGTTATTGCTGTGGACATGTATCAACCGCTGCCGGGCAGCGCTAAAGGGCGAGGCGTAATATGGACTCGAGACTTGCTATCAGTCTGATGGTTATTTTTGGTCTGTTGGCGCTTGCCAGCGTGATTATCGTGATATTGATGCTGCGTTACCCGCAAAAAGAGTGGTTGGAGTTACGTCAGCGCATCACCAGTTGGTGGTTGATTATTATCGTTTTCACTGTAGCGATGGTTAGCCCGAAATGGCTGTCACTGGTTATCTTCGGTTTCATCAGTTTTCTGGCGCTAAAAGAGTTTCTAACACTGATATCAACCCGCCGCTCCGATAATATCCCACTGTTATGGATGTATTTGGCTATCCCAATTCATTATCTGTGGGTCGGCATAGGGTGGTACGGCATGTTCGTCATTTTCATTCCAATTTATGCATTCTTGTTCCTGCCCGTCAGGATGGTGCTGATTGGTGACACCAAAGGGTTCCTGCACGCAGCATCAAATATGCATTGGGGATTGATGACCACCGTATTTGCCTTGAGCCATGTGGCATTCCTGATGGTACTGCCTGGCCCTATTGGCACGCAGGGGGCACTGCTGGTGGTATTCCTGGTTGCGTTGACCGAACTGAATGACATTGCTCAATACCTGTGGGGGAAATCACTGGGCCGCATCAAAGTCACCCCCAGCGTTAGCCCGAATAAGACATTGGCCGGTTTGTTGGGGGGTGTGGCAACCACCATGTTGCTGGCGGCCATTCTGGGGCCGATTCTAACGCCGATGAATATCTATTTCTCTCTGTTGGCCGGATTACTTATTGGTTTGACTGGTTTCTGCGGTGATGTGGTGATGTCTGCGGTTAAGCGAGATCTTGGGGTGAAAGATTCAGGCAAATTATTACCCGGCCACGGCGGTATTCTTGACCGGCTGGATTCGCTTATTTATACCGCGCCGCTGTTCTTCCATTTTATCCGCTACTTTTATTACTGAGGCTACACTGTGAACCGACTTTTGCGCTGGTGTTTTACACTTTGTGTGGCGTATCCGGTGGTGCTGGTATGGCTGGGGGTTTCCGTTTGGCAGCGCAAGCAGTTGCCGCTGAACGGCCCGGCAATTGTGGTGGCGAATCATAATAGCCATTTGGATATCCTGACGCTATTTACCCTTTTTCCGCTGTCAACGCTATCGCAAGTGCATCCGGTGGCTGCCGCTGACTATTTCCTCCGTAATCGTGCCATGGCATGGTTCGCGACCAAGGTAATCGGCATTATCCCGGTGGTGCGCGGTGGTTCGACCAAGGGCAATGATCCCTTAGCGGGTTGCATCGAGGCGTTATCAAACAACAAAATTGTTATTCTGTTCCCCGAAGGGACACGTGGCGAGCCGGAGCAGTTTTCAGCGTTTAAATCGGGATTGTGGTATTTAAGCCGTCAGTTCCCCAGCGTCCCGATAACGCCGATTTATATGCATGGGCTGGGGCGGGCGATGGGCAAAGGGCAACACATTCCGGTGCCATTTTTTATTGATATCTATGTGGATAAACCTTTCTATTATCATGATGATAAACAGGTGTTTCGCACAGAATTGCAGCAGCGCTTTATCATTTTGCAACAACTTGCCACAAGGAAAATACCGTGACTCAAGGAAACCGTCTCGCGCAGGAACTGACGTTTAGCACCAGTGATAATGTTCCGTTATTCTACCGTTGTTGGCCTGCTGAGAGCGGCGTTGCCAAGCGGGTGATGGTGCTGTTTCATCGTGGTCATGAACACTCGGGGCGTCTACAGCATATTGTCGATGAATTGATGCTGCCGGATGTGACTTTTTATGCCTGGGATGCGCGTGGCCATGGTCAATCACCGGGTGATCGTGGTTATAGCCCAAGTCTGGCCCGTTCGGTGCAAGATGTTGATGAGTTTGTCCGTTTCGCCGCCGTGGATAGTGGTGTGCCGTTGCAGGACATTGTGGTGGTGGCACAAAGTGTTGGCGCGGTGTTGGTTTCAACTTGGGTTCATGATTACGCACCGAAAATACGGGGCATGATTTTGGCATCGCCAGCGTTTAAAGTGAAACTGTATGTGCCATTTGCCCGCCCAGGATTGGCGCTAATGCACCGCTTACGGGGTTTGTTCTATGTTAAATCCTACGTCAAAGGTAAGTTTCTCAGCCACGATGCATCACGGGTTACCAGTTTTGATAGCGACCCGCTGGTCAGCCGACCTATTGCGGTGAATATTCTGTTAGATCTTTACCGTGCGGCTGAGCGGATTGTGCAAGATGCCGCGGCCATTACATTGCCAACGCAACTGCTGATTTCCGGTGATGATTTTGTGGTTCATCGGGCACCGCAACTGAAGTTTTATCAGCGCTTAAGTAGCCCGGTCAAAGAACAACATATCCTACCCGGTTTTTATCACGACACCTTGGGCGAGAAAGAGCGGCATTTGGCATTCGATAAAATGCGGTGCTTTATTGAAAGCCTGTATACCGCACAATTGCCAACGCACAATTACCGCTACGAAGACCGCTGGAGTGCCAGTGCGGACAGCTACCGTGCACTGCAAGTGCCCCTGAAACCGTACTCCGCGGAGGGAATCTACTACTCTGCTTTGCGTTACGGTATGCAAACGTTGGGCCGCAGTGCAACTGGGGTGCGTTTAGGGTTTGAAACCGGTTTTGACTCTGGCAGTACGCTAGATTACGTCTATCGCAATCAGCCGCAAGGCACTAACAAGCTAGGGCGCTACATTGACCAGCAATACCTCAATAGTATTGGCTGGCGCGGTATTCGTAGGCGTAAAGTACATTTACAACAGACGATTCAACAAGCACTCCAGCAGTTACGAGATAAAGGCATGGCGCTGCGAATTGTTGATATCGCGGCCGGTCATGGCCGTTATGTGTTGGATGCGCTGACGAACCAACCTGATGTTGAGCAAATCCTACTGCGTGACTACAGCGACCTGAACGTGGAGAAAGGGCAGCAGATGATTGTAGAGCGCAATCTGGCCGAGGTGGCGCGTTTCGAGAAAGGAGATGCGTTTGATCGTGACTCGTTAGCCAATCTGGCCCCAAATCCGACGCTGGCGATCGTTTCCGGTTTATACGAACTCTTCCCGCACAACGACATGATTCAGGCATCATTGGCCGGGTTGGCCGCGGCAATTCCTGTCGGCGGTATATTGGTTTATACCGGCCAGCCGTGGCATCCGCAACTTAACATGATTGCCCGCGCATTGACCAGCCATCAAGGTGGTCAGCCTTGGGTGATGCGGGTGCGCAGTCAGGGCGAGATGGATGCGCTGGTTGAACAGGCCGGTTTTGATAAATGTCATCAACTGATTGATGAATGGGGTATTTTTACCGTATCGCTGGCGGTTCGCCGTGCCGATGACTGAATCTGATATTCGCTCGCCACGCAAGTCACTGTGGTGGCGTGGCGCATTATGGCTGCTGTTGCTGGCCCCGCTATTTTTTATTAGCTACGGTCAGACCAACCACTTTACGGCCAGCCGTATTGGGGTTGGCAGTGTGGTATATGATTGGGAGCAGCAGATCCCTTTTCTGCCATGGACCATCGTGCCCTATTGGAGCATTGATCTGTTGTATGGTTTGTCGCTGTTTATTTGCACTTCACAGCAAGAGCAGACGCGTCACGCGCTGCGGTTGGTAATGGCATCACTGGTGGCGTGCCTGGGTTTTCTGCTGTTCCCACTAAAATTCAGCTTTATTCGCCCAGTAACCGACGGGCCGTTCGGTTGGCTATTCCAGCAATTGGAAATGTTTGATTTACCCTACAACCAGGCACCATCGCTACATATTATGCTGGCATGGTTGCTGTGGCTACGATTCTGGCCGCACTGCAAAGGGGTATTCCGTTGGTTGATGAGTGGTTGGTTTGCATTGATTGCAGTCTCGGTGCTCACGACCTGGCAGCATCATGTGATTGATCTTGTTACAGGGCTGGCGGCAGGTGTGGTTGTCAGTTATCTGGTCCCGATAACGGGTGGCTGGCGTTGGCTACCGCCTTGTCGTTCATCGCTGAAACTGGCTTTTTACTATGGTGGCGGTGCCTTATTGGCAACTGGGCTGGCAGGGTGGCTGGGCGGCGGATGGAGTTTACTGTGGTGGCCGGTGCTGTCACTGCTGGCTGTGGCTGTGGGCTATTGCGGCTGGGGGGCTGATGTATGCCAAAAGCGCGCTGATGGCCGGATCTCACCCTCAGCCCGGCTGCTATTATGGCCTTATCGGCTAGGGGCCAGATTGTCGATGTATGGGTTCACTCGCCAGCTTCCCTCGGTAATTGCGGTGGCTGATGGGGTGTTTATTGGTAGTTATCCGCGATCCGACATATTGCCAGCAAGCGTATTGGATGTGACGGCGGAGTTTAGCCGCAGTCGTTACAGCCAGGGTAAACCTTATAGATGCTGCCCATTGATGGATTTAGTGGTGCCCGAGCAACGGCAATTAATGCAGGCGGTTACGTTACTTAATCAACTGCATCAGCAACATGGCACGGTGCTGGTTCATTGTGCTCTGGGCATGTCTCGCAGCGCACTGGTGATTGCTGCATGGTTGCTTGATCAGGGGCGGGTTGCGACGCCATTGGCGGCCGCTGAATTATTACGACAGGCCCGGCCGCAAGTGGTGTTACAGCCACAGCACTTACGGGCGTTGGCAGTATGGCAACAAAAGGAAACATCATGCTCAACCGGCCAATAGCGGGTCAGGTTCTGACTATTCATCTTGCCAGTTGGCGTTATCTGGCCGCACTGACGGTACCACCGATAGTCTTTGCCTTATGGGGCGCGGATAGTCCGGTCGCTACGTTGCTCTTGATGCTCGCGGGTATCACCCATTATTACTGTTGGCGCTTATGGCTTGATGAGCGGTTATTTGCCTTGCTGTATGCCAACTCAGCGCAAACTGAGGATTTTGATGCGGCGTTACAACATGTATGGCGTAGCAAGCCTATCAGCGGGCGCAGCCTGGACTCTCGCTGGCAGGGCGCTCGTAAATTGCTACAGCGCGCTATGTTCAGTGCGTTACTCTTGTGGTTGGTCATGGTGATAGCACCATTAACTGACCTGTTCTTAGCGCGTTAAATCCTGAAAAAGCAGGCCGTGTCGCCTGCTTTTTTTTGCGTAAAATTTAGATAGTGGGTTCCTGATTACCTAACTGTGTGATCACCAGTTCCACCTGTTGTTGCTGCAACAGTGCGGCCAGTTGTGACGGGGGAGAAACATTGGTAAACAGCGCTGTAGCTTTGGCAACATTACCAATTTCGACGGCGGCGGAGGCGTGGAACTTGGTATGATCGGCTGCCAATAAGATGTGGCGGGAATGTGCCATCATCGCTTTCACCACTGTCGCCTCATTAACATCAAACTCCAGCAGGCTGCCGTCGCTATCAATTGCTCCCATGCTGGTAATCAGATAGTCGGCGCGGAAACCTTCAACGAAAGAGACCGCACTGGGGCCAATAATGCCACCATTGTTTGGTCGTAGCGTACCGCCTGGCACCATCACTTCAAAATCGGTATTTTTATATAAAATGTGTGCCACCCTCAGGCTATTAGTAATAATCCGCAGGTGGCTGTGATTTATCAATGCGCGGGCGATATGTTCAACAGTGGTACCAATAGTGATAAACACCGTTGAACGATCGGGAATGTAATCAGCAATCGCCTCAGCAATGGCCATTTTCTCTTTAGTATATGAAAGCTCTCGCTGTTCAAACGCGGTATTCACGACGCTAGACGCTCGCCCGGCTCCCCCGTGATGACGGGTAATCAGCCCTTGTTCGCTAAGCTTACGGATATCGCGACGCACGGTTTGAGTCGAAACATCCAGCAATTGTGCCAATTCATCAATATTCATATAGCCACGACTGGCGATCAGTTGAATCAGTTGATCGTGGCGTGGGTTACCGGTTAGTTCGGTCAGACTCATGCTTTGCTCTCTCTCATTCATCATACTATTGTTTATTTTATACAAAATGCGTCAGGAAAGAGTCAGTTTGATCACAATCAGGTATTCCGGCCCGCCCACCGGGGCGGGTACATTTTAATGCCGCCACGGCATTAGCATAGCGCACTGCCGCAGTAATTGTGTGTTGTCGGCCCAGCGTTACCGCCAATGCACCATGAAAAACATCCCCCGCACCGGTGGTATCGACCACGACTACCTCAAATCCCGCCTGATGTTGCTGTTCGCCATTCTCCAGCCAATAACAACCCTTTTTACCTCGGGTGACATACACCTGTCCGTTTGTGTCACTGGCGGCTAATAAGAGCGCAGCGTCAGTGTCATTTTTGCCCGTCATTCGCTGTAAACCCGGCTCGGAGAAGACCGCGTGGTCCGCAAGAGCGACCAACGGGCGGATATCTTGCGGCGTGACATCGGCATCAAGCAGGGTGGTGATACCGGCTTGGCGGGCCAGTGTAAATGCGGTTAGCGCCCCCTGATGCCAACGGATATCCGCCAACACGACATCATAGTGGCTGAAATCTATCCCCGTCAGCCATTGGGCATCTTCTGGCAGGTCAGGACTGGGATGGTTAATGATGATGCGCTCCCCATGATGGTCGACCAAGACCGCCGACTGCGATGAACGGGCATTGGCGTAGCGGCGGCTAAGGGCGGTATTTACCCCATAGTGTTCCAGCTCATCGAGCAGAGTATTGCCCGTGGCATCATCACCTACCCGGCCAATAAAATCGACTTGCGCGCCCAGTCGAGCCGCCGCTACCGCTGCTGTTGCCGCAGGCCCTCCACCAATCTCACGATAATCATCCGCCACATATTTACCGCCGCTATCGGGCAGTTTTGCCAGGTAATAGAGGCGGTCCTGCACCGCAATTCCTACACATGCAATCCGGGTCATGGTTTCAGTTCCTTGGTTAGCCAAAAAAGGGCTGTTGATCACGATGTGACCATTTTAATTCGTTCAAATGTTAAAAGAGTGACGAATGTCAATTTTTTGACCATAAATTACAAATACGATCAAAAACAGACAAAATATTCCAATCAAGTGACGAGAAATGACATCAGGTGACAGGAGAGAATAATGGCACAGGTAGCATTCATCGGGTTAGGGCAAATGGGATCGCCCATGGCGCGTAACCTCATTAAACACGGGCATCAACTGCATGTTTTCGATACCAACCCCGGCGCGGTAGCGGTGTTGGCTGCGCTGGGTGCCACGCCATGTGGTAACGCAGGGCAGGCCGCCAAAGGAGCAGAGTTTGTTATCACCATGCTCCCTAACGGAGAACTGGTGCATGACGTGCTGTTCGGCAACGACGGCGTTTGTAGCCGCTTGTCACCAGATGCACTGGTGATTGATATGTCCACTATCCATCCATTACAGACTGACCGTTTGGCGCAACAGATGCAGGCCAAAGGGTATGGTTTTATGGATGCGCCGGTGGGGCGTACCTCTGACCATGCACAGGCCGGCACCTTATTGATACTGGCGGGGGGAACGCAAGCGCAGGTTGAGCGGGCAACGCCATTGCTGATGGCAATGGGATCTGAACTTATCAATGCGGGCGGGCCGGGGATGGGGATCCGCGTGAAGCTTATCAACAACTACATGAGTATTGCGCTCAATGCGTTGTCGGCGGAGGCCGCCGTGCTATGCGAAGCACTGGGACTGTCTTTCGATGTCGCACTGCAAGTGATGAGTGGCACTCCGGCGGGTAAAGGGCATTTCACTACTACGTGGCCAAATAAGGTGCTGAAGGGGGATTTAACGCCAGCGTTCATGATTGATTTAGCACATAAAGATTTAGGTATCGCTCTTGATGTGGCTAACCAATTGCACGTCACCATGCCGATGGGGGCTGCTTCCCGCGAGGTTTACAGTCAGGCCAGAGCCTGCGGGCGCGGGCGCCAGGATTGGAGTGCCATTTTACAACAGGTTCGCAGTCAGTCTGGTCTGCCAACAACCGAATGATTTCCGATTAATTGATTGTTTTTAAAGCGGCTGTTATCAGCACGCAGAGGGAGAGAAAATGTCTTATGTATCCGGTAATACCTTGATTCAACACGCATGGCAGCATGGCTATGCCATCGGCGCTTTTAGTGCCCACAATGCGGAAACAATCCGCGCGATCTTGCTGGCTGCCGAAGAGGAGCAGGCGCCCATCATGCTGCAAATTGGGCAGAAAGTGATTAGCGTCATGGGGTTAAAACCCATGAAAGAGATGGTTGATGCCTTTATGCACGACATTAGGGTACCGGTCTGTATCCATCTGGATCACAGCCGTAGTTTTGAGCAGACCATGGCGGCGGTTCAGGCCGGTTTCCAGTCGGTGATGTTCGATGGCTCTCACCTGCCATTCGATGAAAATGTGCGTATTACCCGCGCGGTGGCAGATGTCGCTCATGCCTTGAATATCGGCGTTGAGGGTGAAATTGGTAAAATCGGTGGTACTGAAGATGATATCTCAGTTGACGAAAAAGATGCCCTGATCACCGGTTGCGATGAAGCGCTACAGTTCGCCGAACTGACCACCATTGATTATCTGGCGGTATCAATTGGTACCGCTCACGGAATGTATAAGCAAGAGCCGAAACTGGCATTTGAGCGCCTGCAAGAAATCCGCGAAATCGTCAAGAAACCTATCGTATTGCATGGCGGCTCTGGGGTGCCGGATGAGCAAATTCGCCGCGCGATTACCTTGGGGGTTGCCAAGGTCAATGTCGATACCGAGCTGCGTCAGGCCTTTACCCAAGGGGTTAGCGAAGTATTGCATCAATCACCAGAGGAGTATGTCTTGGCGGTTTCTCTGGGCCACGGGCGTGATGTGATGAAACAAAAAGTGATTGAAAAAATCCGCTTGTTTGGCAGCCAGGGGAAAGCCGCTGCTTTTGCTGGCTAATCCTTTCTATCTATCGTACGGCATGGCGTTTTGCATCTGAACGGGCAGGCGACTAAAGCCGTACGAAATACGAGGTTGAGTGTATGACGACAATTCAACGCCAGCAATTTGGCGAGCATCAGGGGCAGGAAGTTTCGCTGTTTACACTAACTAACCGCAATGGTATGCGGCTCTGCGTGACCGACTACGGTTGTATCATCACCCAACTTTGGGTGCCGGACCGCCACGGGCAACTGGAGGATGTGGTGATGGGGTTTGATGATTTGACCTCCTATCAGGCCGGTCATCCGTTCTTTGGTGCCATTGCCGGTCGCTGTGCCAATCGCATTGCGGGTGGGCGCTTTAACATTGACGGGCAAGAGTATCTGCTGGCAACCAATGAACTGCCGACCGGGCAGCATTTGCACGGTGGCCTGCGCGGTTTTGATAAGTATGTCTGGCAGGCGCAGGAAGAGGGCGATGGTCTTATTTTTAGCCGCACGTCGCCCGATGGCGAAGAGGGATATCCGGGGAATTTACAGGTGCGCCACCGTATCGGCCTGACGGATGACAATGTCATGACCTTCAGTTTCGAGGCGCAAACCGATAAGGCAACCATCGTCAATCTGGTGAATCACAGCCATTACAATCTGCGCGGTCACACTCATTTAATTCACGACCAGCAACTGAAAATTGACGCTGACTTTATCACGCCAGTGGATGAAAGCAGCATGCTACCGACCGGCGAGATTGTCCGTGTTGCAGGCACTGCATTTGACTTTCGTAATGCCCGCCGCTTGGGTGATGCGATGCAACAGCGGCCAGCGCAGGATTTTGACATCAACTATGTGCTGAAAAAAAACGATTTATCGCAGAAAAATAGCACCACTCTGCAACCGGCGGCCACGCTGATTTGCCCACATTCAGGTCGGGTGATGGCGGTTCATACCACCTTGCCAGGTATTCAGTTTTATAACGCATTCAAGCTTTCTAACAAGGTATGGAATGGCAAAGCAGGGCATCGCTATCAGGCATTTTCAGGAATATGTCTGGAGACACAGGCCTTCCCTGACAGCATTCATCAGGGGCACTTCCCCGATGTCATTCTGCGACCAAATCAAAATTATTCTAGCTACACCGAACACCGTTTCAGTGTTGTCGCTTGAGCTGCGCCAACCGATAAGTCATTAAATTCACTGGAAGCAATATGATGAATAAAAAAGCAAAAGTGGGCGTGTTGGCCTTGGGTCGTAGTACTTTTGATGTGCCGTATGCGCAGGAAATGCTGGCGCAGGCGTGGAATACCCTGAGAGCAATGGATATCGAGTTGATTGGGGAACCGGCATTACAGTTTGATGCCGAGTCTGCGTTACAAGCCTTGCCCGCGCTGAAGCAGGCCAACCTTGATTTACTGCTAATTTTACAGGTGACGTTTACCGATGCTTCGCTGACCTGTGAAGTGGTGCGTGACTTCCCGGTCCCAACAGCTATGTGGTCCTTCCCGGAGGCTCGTACCGGTGGCCGTTTACGGCTCAACTCCTTCTGCGGGGTTAATTTGGCCTGTCATGCACTGAGCCGCGAAAATATCAAGGTCCAGACTGTTCATGGCCTGCCGGATGATGCCCATGTGGTCAGCGAGCTACAACAATTGGCGCAGGCTGCCGCGATCGTCAATCGTTTTAAGTGCGCCAAAGTGATGGTAATAGGCGAACATCCACTGGGGTTCGATGCTTGTAACTACAACCAACAACAACTGACACAACACTTTGGTGTCAGCGTTGATCGCCAACCCGTGTTGGAATTTATCGATGAAGTAAAAGCGCTACCGGACAGTGCCGCCGATGCACCCTATCTGCGCCGCGCTAAAGATTTCCCAAATTTGGCGGAAATGGACCAAAGTGCGACCTGTAAAACGCTGAAAGTCTACTCAGCGTTGCGTGAGAAAGCG
This sequence comes from Yersinia sp. 2542 StPb PI, assembly GCF_048593855.1. NCBI lineage: Bacteria > Pseudomonadati > Pseudomonadota > Gammaproteobacteria > Enterobacterales > Yersiniaceae > Yersinia > Yersinia sp. 2542 StPb PI. The sequence goes on along the minus strand of NZ_JAZGQA010000059.1, from coordinate 5,690 downwards.
CAACAGCAGGGTTACTCCGGTATTGCGGTGCGCTGCTGGCCAGACTTCTTCACCGATTATGGTTGTGCTGCCTGTGGCGCATTGGCGCTGATGAATGAAGACCTCGTTCCGTGTGGCTGCGAGGCTGACATGTTCGGCGTGCTCTCGTCATTAATGGCGCAGTGGGCTTCTGGTAGTGCCGCGTTCAATACCGACTTGGTCGATATCGACCCGGTGAGCAACAGTGTGGTGTTCTGGCATTGTGGTCAGGCACCGATTGAAATGGCTGATCGCGACGGGCCGGTACAAGCCACCATCCACTCCAACCGCAAGTTACCCCTGCTATCCGAGTTTGCCCTTAAACCGGGCCGCATCACCCTATGCCGTATTACGCAGGGTGAAGGCAAGTTGCGTCTGATGCTGGCAGGCGGCGAGATGATCAAAGCTCCGCTGGCGTTCTCTGGCACTGCCGGGACGGCAAAACTGGATATCGATGCTGATAGCTATCGTCAACGGCTACTGGATGCCGGTATGGAACATCATACCTCGCTGGTCTATGGCGAACATCGCCCGCTGCTGCGCAAGGTGGCTCGTTTACTCAACCTTGAGGTGATTGAGCTGACCTGATAGGGCAACCATTCTGATAATAGGGGTTCTGATGAAAGTTAAGAACCCTAATTAAATCAACAGTATTTATACTTTTTGGGGATTTTTATTATGACTTATCAAGCGGGCAACCTGCCGGGAGTGGTATTGGTTGAGCACGATGGCGGTTTCACTCTTTCATTCCAACAACGTTTGTTACTGCAACACAGCGCACAAACACCGTGCCTGTGGATTGGTCGGGGTAAAGCGGACATTGATATGTTCCGTGGCAATTTCAGTATCAAAGATTGCTTGAGTGAAAAACTGGCATTGACCGATGCGGTTATCACCCCACAACAGCAGGGGTGGGAGATTCAATTTAGCCGGGGAGAGGTAGCCCAAGCCACATTACATATTACCTACGACGCGGCCGGGCGGTTGGAGATGTCCCTGCGCAATGGTGATAAAGAGAATAACCGAATGTGGCTACGGCTCGCCGCGCAACCGGAGGACCATATCTACGGCGGTGGTGAACAGTTCTCCTATTTCGATCTCCGTGGCAAGCCGTTCCCACTGTGGACCAGCGAGCAGGGGGTGGGGCGCAACAAGCAAAGTTATGTTACCTGGCAGGCCGACTGTAAAGAGAACGCGGGCGGTGACTATTACTGGACCTTCTTCCCGCAGCCCACTTTTGTTAGCAGCCAAAAATACTACTGTCACGTTGATAACAGTTGCTATATGAATTTTGATTTTTCAGCCCCTGACTATCACGAACTGGCGATTTGGCAAGACGTAGCGGTGCTACGGTTTGAGTGTGCTGACAGCTATATCGGTCTGTTGGAGCAATTGACCGCATTATTGGGCCGCCAGCCTGAGTTACCGGATTGGGTATATGACGGCGTGATTCTGGGGATTCAGGGCGGGACCGAGGTGTGCCAGCAAAAGCTGGAGATGATGCGTGAGCATGGGGTGAAAGTCAGCGGTATTTGGGCGCAGGACTGGGAGGGCCGTCGCATAACATCTTTTGGTAAACGCCTGATGTGGAACTGGCGCTGGGACAGCGACCTCTATCCTGAGCTGGATAAACGTATTGTGCAATGGAAGAAAGAAGGTGTGCGCTTCCTCGGCTATATCAATCCCTATGTGGCGATTGAAAAAGAGCTGTATGCCGAAGCGGCAGAGAAGGGCTATTTGACCAAAGACTACAGCGGCAATGACTACCAGGTGGAGTTTGGTGAATTCTATGCCGGGGTGGTTGATCTGACCAAACCGGCGGCCTACGACTGGTATAAGGAAGTGATTAAAAAGAATCTGATCGCGTTTGGCCTTGATGGCTGGATGGCCGACTTTGGCGAATACTTGCCGACCGACACCGTGATGGACAATGGTGTCGATGCTGAAATCATGCATAACGCCTGGCCCGCGCTGTGGGCCAAATGTAACTACGACGCCCTGGTCGAAACCGGCAAATTAGGCGAAATATTGTTCTTTATGCGGGCCGGTTATACCGGTAGCCAAAAATACTCGGTGATGATGTGGGCTGGTGACCAGAACGTAGATTGGAGTCTGGATGATGGGTTGGCATCTGTTATACCTGCGGCGTTATCACTGGCAATGACCGGTCATGGTTTGCATCACAGCGATATTGGTGGTTACACCACGTTATTTGAGATGAAACGCAGTAAAGAGTTGTTGATGCGCTGGTGTGAATTCTGCGCCTTTACCCCCCTGATGCGTACTCATGAAGGTAACCGCCCGGATGATAACTGGCAGTTTGATAGCGATGTCGAGACTATCCGTCAGTTTGCCCGGATGACCCAAGTCTTTACCACGCTGAAGCCGTATATCAAACAAGCCGTGGCGCTTAACTCACAATCTGGCTTGCCGGTAATGCGCCCACTGTTCCTGCATTACGAGAATGATGCTCACACCTATGGCCTGAAATACCAGTATCTGTTTGGCCGTGATCTGTTAGTTGCACCGGTATATGAAGAGGGGCGCACCGATTGGACACTCTATTTGCCATCAGACAACTGGATCAATCTGTGGACCGGTGAATCACACTGTGGCGGGGCTGATGTAACTGTCGCGGCACCAATGGGACAACCGCCGGTGTTCTACCGGGCGAGCAGTGAATGGGCTGAATTGTTTGCATCATTACGGGCGTTATAACACAGGCAGAGGCCCGCGGGTGGCGGGCCTCTCAGGAGAGTGACATGAGTGAAATACATCAAGATCCAGTAAAATTGACACTGCCGCTGCGCGAGAAATTCTCCTACGGGATTGGCGATGTGGGTTCAAACTTACTGTTGTGTGTGGGTACATTGTACTTGCTTAAGTTTTATACGGATGTGTTGGAAATCCCCGCCGCCTGGGGAGGATTAATCTTTCTAATCTCGCGTTTCTTTACTGCATTCACCGATATTGGTACCGGTGTCATGCTGGATAACCGCCGCAATATCGGGCCAAAGGGTAAGTTCCGCCCCTTTATCCTCTATGCATCGATGCCGGTGGCCTTGCTGGTGGTGGCTAACTTTATTGGTACCTCATTTAGTATTACCGGTAAAACCATCACGGCTACGTTGATCTTTATGAGCTTTGGCCTGTTCTTTAGCATGATGAACTGCTCATACGGTGCAATGGTTCCCGCCATGACCAAAAACCCACAAGAGCGAGCTCAGCTTGCCGCATGGCGTCAGGGGGGGGCAACCGTCGGACTACTATTGTGTACCGTCGGTTTTGTGCCCATTTTGTCGCTATTTGAAGGGCAGGCGCAGACCGGTTATCTGGTGGCTGCATCCATCTTCGCTTTTGTCGGCATGTTGTGCATGTGGTGGTGTTATTCCGGCGTCAAAGAACGTTATGTCGAACTGCCAAAACCGGGAGCAGCCAAACCTGGTCTGTTGCAATCATTCAAAGCCATTACTGGCAATAAGCCGTTGTTTGTACTCTGTATTGCTAATCTGTGCACCTTGGCTGGTTTCAATATCAAACTGGCGATTCAGATCTATTACACCCAATACGTACTCAACGATGTCACGTTACTGTCATACATGGGCTTCTTCAGTATGGGATGCATCTTGCTGGGGGTGCTGCTGGTACCGACGGTGGTGAAACGCTTTGGTAAGAAAAACGTCTATCTGGGGGGACTGAGCTTGTGGATTCTGGGGGATGCCATGAACTACATGTGGGGCAGCACCTCGACTTTATTTGTTCTATTCTCTTGCCTGGCTTTCTTCGGCACCGCTTTTGTGAACAGCCTGAACTGGGCGCTGGTTTCTGACACGGTGGAATATGGTGAGTGGAAAACCGGCGTGCGTTCAGAGGGGACGGTATACACCGGTTTCACCTTCTTCCGTAAGATTTCCCAAGGGTTAGCAGGCTTCTTCCCCGGTGTCATGCTGGCGTATATCGGTTATGTGCCTAACGTGGCACAGGGAGAAAGAACGCTGGAGGGGCTAACGCAGCTTATCTTCTTGTACCCATGCGGGTTGGCGATACTTACCGCACTGACTATGGGGTTGTTCTACCATCTGACCGAGAAAAATTACATCAAGATTGTCAGCGAGCTGGAAGAGCGCAAACGCGATGTCAGTCCGGCAATCTAGCCTTGATCTGTTTAATCAGATGAATTAACACCACCAAAACCCTACAACCCGCTTATGGCAGGATCCGGTGCGAGTGAGATTTAACCGGAGGTAAGCGGGTTAAAAAATAAAAAGGACCTGTCAGATGCCGAATTCAACTTACCAGGACCCGGTAACACTTCGATTACCGCTGCGGGAAAAAATAGCTTATGGGATGGGCGATTTTGGTTCTAACCTGATGCTGTGCATCGGGACACTTTATTTACTGAAGTTTTATACCGATATTCTGGGGCTCCCGGCTATTTACGGTGGCGTGATTTTTTTGATTGCCAAGTTCTTTACCGCCTTTACCGATATGTTTACCGGCGTGCTATTAGATTCTCGCCGTCACATTGGTGTGAAAGGGAAGTTCCGGCCATTTATTCTGTATGCCTCATTACCTGTGGCGTTGTTGGCTGTCGCGAACTTTCTCAATACTGGCTTTAGTCTAAATATCAAAACGGTATTGGCAACAGTGCTGTTTATGTTATTCGGTTTATTCTACAGTCTGATGAATTGCTCTTATGGTGCGATGGTCCCGGCAATGACCAAAAACCCAAATGAGCGCGCACACCTGGCAGCCTGGCGACAGGGTGGGGCGACGGTAGGGCTATTACTGTGCACGGTCGCTTTTATGCCAATTCAACTGCTGTTTACGTCCTCGCCTGAGATAGGTTATCTGGTTGCAGCGCTAATATTTGTCACGTTCGGCCTGGTCTGCATGTGGTGGTGTTATTCCGGTGTCAAAGAACGCTATGTGGAACCGGTATCGGTACACCATAAACCGGGTATTTTTAAATCATTCTGCGCCATCTTTAAGAACCCGCCGCTATTAGTGTTATGTATTGCCAATCTGTGCACGTTGGCAGCATTCAATATCAAACTGGCGATTCAGGTTTATTACACTCAGTATGTATTGCAGGATATTCATTTACTGTCCTATATGGGTTTTTTCAGTATGGGCTGTATTTTGATTGGCGTATTGCTGGTCCCCACGGCGGTGAAGTATTTCGGCAAGAAAACCGTCTACCTTAGTGGCTTAATGTTATGGGGCATGGGGGATGTACTGAATTATATCTGGGGCACCAGTTCGGTCAGCTTTGTTGCATTCTCCTGTATGGCCTTTTTCGGTACTGCATTTGTCAACAGCCTGAACTGGGCATTAGTCTCCGATACGGTGGATTATGGTGAATGGAAAACAGGTATTCGCGCAGAAGGGTCGGTGTATACCGGCTATACCTTCTCGCGAAAAATTTCTGCCGCACTGGCTGGATTTCTGCCCGGTATCATGCTCACTCAGATTGGTTATATTCCCAATGTTGCCCAATCGGCATCAGTATTGGAGGGGTTACGCCAATTGATTTTTATTTACCCTTGCACTCTGGCAATGATTGCAGCCATAACCATGGGGCTATTTTATAAGCTCAATGAGCAGCGCTTTGTTAAAATTATTGCTGAATTGAATTTACGTAAAATGGCTACGCCGGGGTGAGTTCTATT
>NZ_JAZGQA010000590.1:0-202 GCF_048593855.1 Yersinia sp. 2542 StPb PI | reverse complement strand
GGTCTGACCAGCAGCGACGGCAGCGGTGGTAATGGTTTGTATGTCAATTACAGCCTGAGCGCGCTGGAACTGTTAACAGACGGTGCCGATGCCTTGTTGCTGGCAACAGACAGCAGCGCGACCTCGAATAAAGAGCTGAATGCACTGGTATCAGGGGTGGGCGGTTTGCAGGTGGATGCCACCAATGGGGCGCTGACGCTGG
>NZ_JAZGQA010000058.1:0-23551 GCF_048593855.1 Yersinia sp. 2542 StPb PI | reverse complement strand
AGTTAGATATGGCGCAAATATTGCTTAATTAAAGACCATAACAGCAAGGAGGAAGAAATGAGAACAATGTCCGTGTACTACTTACAATATACTGTATTTCTGCTACTGGTTGCTGGAACCATCAATTTTATTTTTCAGTAACCGCTAAAAGAGTCTCGCTAATGCGCGGCTCTTTTGTTTTATCTCGGGTAAAAAGTACAATAAATTGTCGTGTTAATACGCAAAAAAATAATTGTTTGACTCACTGATCCTCACCCTACATGGCTGCCATACAGCCATCGCGTCTCGACATTTAGCCTAAAATCGAAAGAATACTCTCAGGAAAGGTAGTATCAAACGTTTGAGCGATTTCCGCTTTCGACCACCATAGGTATTTACTGTTCACAGACCTCTCATATCACGGCCCCTGGATATTATGGAAAATTGAGATTTTTATTGTGCAATGTTAGTGAGTAAAGCATTACGATTATCACAACTACGGAGAAAATAAAACTATTCAGCGCAAGTCTATAATCATAATTGATGTTTATTCAACTTTATTTACTCAATTAACATTCGGGTTTTAACGTGTTTTACCCATATTCCTGGTTAAGATATACATAAAAAAGTCAATTATTTAAATCGAGACTCACTATTTATATATCATAAGAAATAGGCTGAAAGAGGATATTGAGATGCTAATAAGGTTTGTTCGTCGTTAACCCATCAATTTAATCCAGCATATGAAATAAACAGATGGAATATTAAATACTGCCGATACGAATATGGCACAAAAATATAAATAAGATATATGAAATGTAGTGTAACTTATTGATTTTGTTGGTGGGTCGTGCAGGGTTCGAACCTGCGACCAATTGATTAAGAGTCAACTGCTCTACCAACTGAGCTAACGACCCAACGGCGATAATTATTCTCCTGTTAGCCTTGGCTGTCAAACATTTCATCGGATTTTTCTGTTTATACTGTTTATATCCCTCTCTGGAGATTAATTATTCATCTGTTCTTTACGATTATTGTTAGTTATGTGACTTCATGTTGTAATTCCAGCTGCTGTGATGAACTTAACAAAATTCAGTGTGTGAAATATAAACACTGGAAAACGAGGCGTATTGTGCAATTATTGTTGCGAAGATATTAAATAATTCGCAAATTGTACTTAAAACATAGCAAAAAACAGACAGACAGACAGACAGACAGACAGACAGACAGACAGGTTAAGACCAAAGAGCCAACATAGAGCTCAACAACTTCACAAATACAGGAAGAGGGAATGGGAAAGATGGTAGACCAATCCAAGATAGTGGCAGAACAGTTGCCGGAACCTGAAGAGCATCTTCAACGAAGCCTCTCCAACCGCCATATCCAGCTAATTGCTATTGGCGGGGCTATAGGTACCGGATTGTTTATGGGATCGGGTAAAACCATCAGCCTTGCCGGGCCGTCGATTATTTTCGTTTATATGATAATCGGTTTTATGCTATTTTTCGTGATGCGGGCCATGGGTGAGCTGCTGCTATCGAATCTGAAATATAAATCATTTAGTGATTTCGCCGCCGACTTACTCGGTCCTTGGGCTGGTTTTTTCACCGGCTGGACCTACTGGTTTTGTTGGGTCATCACCGGGATCGCTGATGTGGTTGCCATCACGGCTTACGCCCAATTTTGGTTCCCCGGTTTCTCCCAGTGGGTTGCCTCACTGCTAGTGGTTTTACTGTTGCTATCACTGAATTTGGCCACGGTAAAAATGTTCGGGGAAATGGAGTTCTGGTTTGCCATGATTAAAATTGTGGCAATTGTGGCACTGATCTTTGCCGGCTTAACCATGGTGTTAATGAGTTATCAGTCCCCTTCGGGTACCACCGCATCATTTACCCATTTATGGAATGATGGTGGGATGTTCCCGAAAGGAATCAGTGGATTCTTTGCGGGCTTCCAGATAGCCGTTTTTGCTTTTGTCGGTATTGAGTTAGTTGGGACCACCGCTGCTGAAACCAAAGATCCTGAAGTGGTATTACCACGTGCTATTAACTCCATCCCTATCCGCATCATCATGTTCTATGTTTTCTCATTGATTATGATTATGTCAGTGACACCATGGAGTTCAGTAGTTGCCGATAAAAGCCCGTTTGTTGAGTTATTCGTTCTGGTCGGGTTACCTGCCGCAGCGAGTGTGATCAACTTTGTGGTCCTAACCTCGGCGGCTTCGTCAGCTAACAGTGGCGTGTTTTCCACCAGCCGTATGTTGTTCGGTTTGGCAAAAGAAGGTGATGCACCAAAGCAATTTGGTAAGCTGTCGCGCCGTTCCGTCCCCGCATCCGGCCTGACATTCTCTTGTATCTGTTTGCTAGGTGGTGTGGTTCTCATTTACCTAATCCCGAACGTAATGACGGTGTTTACACTGGTCACCACAGTTTCAGCGATTCTGTTTATGTTCGTCTGGACCATCATCCTTTGCTCTTACCTGGTGTATCGCAAAAGACGCCCGGCATTACATAAGAAATCCATCTATAAAATGCCCGCTGGTATTTTCATGTCGTGGGTATGTATGGCGTTCTTTGCCTTTGTCCTGGTGCTGTTAACCTTGGAAAGTGATACCCGCCAAGCCCTGATAGTGACGCCGCTGTGGTTTGTCATTCTGACCATTGGTTATCTCATCTTGAAGAAGCGCAGAAGCTACTTGTACGACAACCGTAATCAGTAAGGCGTCATCATCACCTATAGCGGTTGTTTTATTATCATCACCTTACTCCCCTGCACGGGAGTAAGGTTTTTATACAGATATACTTAGGCTGCCGTGATTGCTTCGCGTAATCGGCGTGGCGTTAAGCCAAAATGCCGCTGAAAACGTGAAGTAAAACGGGATGGTGAAATATAACCGTGCTGTGCAGCGATCTCGCCAATCGAAAGTGATGTGGTTTGTAATGCATTTAATGCACACCCCATACGAACCTCTTCCAGAATCACGCGAAAACTGCGATCTTCTTGCATCAGTTTGCGCCGCAAAGTTGAATCCCCAAGATGCAAAGAGTGGGCGACATCACTCACGCTCCAGTTGCGCGCCGGATCGAGCAGTAAAACTTGTTGTACCTGTTCCGCCCATTTATCTCGTCGGTCGATTAATAACGTCCCTGCCTGCCCAGCCAAGTGCAGCGCCAATAAAACCCCCATCGCCGCATGCTGTAAGAGCGCATCTGGCGCATGACACTTCACGTTGAGCAATAAGCTATCCCATGCAAGGCGGGTATGGCTATCCAGAGGAACACATAGCGATGCAGTTGCCACTGGCGTCACCGCCGAGGCACCGTACCAGTGGCGAAACTGGCGTAATAAACTTTGCGGCAGATAGACCATATCAGAACAATAATGCCCCCGGTCCGGGGTATTCGCGATACTGACTTCGATACCGGCAGGAAACAAAATAAGCGACGATTGCCCCGCACTGGCAGCCTGTGCCCCCCATTGCACCAATTTACTGCCCTGACGGACATGGCACAGTGCCGGTGAAAACACGGTGACCCGATGCAACGTATGTGCTTGGCGGGCAACAATTTCAGCGCTGGAGATAGCCATCTGGCTATGATTTATCTGCTGCATACTTCCTGCTCTTGGATTAATAATTAGCGGCCATAAGTGGCAACCAGTTGCGTTTTCGCAATCACATTACTGTTGAGCATAAAACCCACCAATGCACCACTGGCATCACTACTGAGGGGTAATTTATCTGTTTTCAATGCCCACACCGTGAACTGATAGCGATGAGGTTTATCTCCTGCTGGTGGGCAAGCCCCTCCGAATCCCGCATAGCCGAAGTCATTGCGCCCCTGAACAGCACCAACAGGTAAAGTGCTATTTTTGCTCTGCCCAGCATTAGTTGCCAATGAATGAACATCGGCGGGGATATTCACCACCGTCCAATGCCACCAGCCACTCCCCGTCGGGGCATCAGGATCATAAGCGGTAATGGCGAAGCTTTTGGTTCCTGCGGGCGCACCCTGCCATGAAAGCTGTGGCGATTGATTCCCGCCATCACAGCCAAATCCGTTAAAAACCTGCTGGGTTTGTAAGGGTCTACCTTCAGGCATATCGCTACTTTTGACGCTGAAGGTTTGTGCCTGAGCAGATAATGACATTGCGATAATCGCCAGAGACAGTGCTATTTTTTTCATGATGGTTCTCCTGTGAGGTAAGTTAGTAGCTTACGCAAACAGGCTTGTTTACATTGTGCCATAACGCTCTGTTAGTGTGCCAAAAAGCTCAATCAAGAGCGTTAAGGCGTTTTATGACCAAGACGTCACGCCATGTGCAGGATCATCGCGGTAAAATGCTCGCAACTGCGGTTAAATAAGTTGTGATAAGCGTGTCAGAAAGCTGTCGGGAACATGTCATGCTGCTGTCGTGGCAGTGACGAGGGCTTAAGCATAGGTTTGTTGATATCGCTTCAAACCCCATAGGAAAATCAGTATGAACATCTATCGTATTCGTGAATTGCGGTTGGCCCGGGCCTGGTCACAAGAACAGTTGGCTGAACTTTGCAGTCTGAGTGTGCGCACGATTCAACGCATAGAGAATGGTGAACAAGCCAGCCTGGAAACACTGAGTGCTATTGCGGCCGTCATGGATCTGAAAGTCAGTGAGCTGTATTGCCCAAATGTCTCTCAGGAACAGAGCACCCCGTCGCAAGCCGTTGACCAACGCGTCATTGATGCCCGCAAAGCGGTTGAGGATGAAATGTCTTTACTGCGTCAGTTACTGCGGGCGGTTATTCTGTGTGCAGTGCTGTTTGCTATCAATTGGTTTACGTCACCTGGCTATATGTGGGCCTGGTGGGTAGTGCTAGGGCTAAGTATCCCGCTGTGTCTGCGCGCAATAAATCTGTTATTGCTGGGTAATTGGGTCGAGCGCTGGCAGCAAAAACGCCTGCAAAAGAAGTTACGTAATCTGTAACAATATTGCGCTAATAAAACCAGCAGAAAGAGAAGGTTACCTCATATCCCGTTCACTTTCCGCACGACTAATAAGTTGCAGCCTGATTATATTGGCGTATGGTTAATAGGTGTCATTAGCAGCGACTATGATTACATCATCAGCATTATTCAATAAATTTGATTGGAGCATAGCGAGATGGCGAAAATTTTAGTGCTTTACTATTCCATGTATGGGCATATCGAAACACTTGCCGGTGCGATTGCCGAAGGTGCCCAAAAAGTCAGCGGTGTTGAAGTGACCATCAAGCGAGTCCCTGAAACCATGCCACCAGACGCCTTCGCCAATGCCGGCGGCAAAAACAACCAGCAAGCCCCGGTCGCAACGCCGCAAGAACTGGCCGATTACGATGGCATCATTTTTGGTACCCCAACCCGTTTCGGTAATATGGCAGGGCAAATGCGTACCTTCCTCGATCAAACCGGCGGGCTATGGGCTTCTGGTGCACTGTACGGCAAAGTTGCCAGTGTATTCTCCTCAACCGGTACTGGCGGCGGACAAGAGCACACCATCACCTCCACGTGGACCACATTAGCCCACCACGGTTTTATCATCGTGCCAATCGGCTATGGGGCCAAAGAGTTATTTGATGTTTCACAGACCCGTGGCGGTACCCCATATGGTGCAACAACCATTGCCGGTGGTGATGGCTCCCGTCAGCCAACTGCTGAAGAGCTTGCTATCGCCCGTTTCCAGGGCGAGCATGTGGCAAAAATTACCGCCAAACTGGTAAGCTAACGCCCTTCATAATACCTAATACCGCAGCGGGGTTAGTTTCGCTTAATATTCAGCCCATATCAGGGCTTGGCAAGTAGCGTTCAAATCAGCTTTAAGCATCAACCCTGCTGTCTGGCAATAAAAAAGCACCGCATGAAAGCGGTGCTCTTGCTTACTCATTAAACAGAGTTAGGCTTCAAGCAGCCCTTGTGCCAGATAGTGGTTAGCATCAACCACCCCAGGTAACACGAAGAAATATCCCCCACCGATCGGTTTGACATACTCTTCTAATGCCTCACCGTTCAACCGTTTTTGTACCGTCAGGAACGCCTTTTCCAAATCAGATTGGTAGCAGACAAACAGCAAGCCCATGTCCAGTTGCCCTGAATTTGACACTCCCAGCGAGTAACTGTAGCCACGGCGTAACATCAGGTTATTCTGAGTTTCTGCGGTACGTGGATTTGCCAGCCGGATATGTGCATCTAGCTTAATCACGTTGCCATCGGGATCTTTGGTGTAATCCGGCTCATCATGTTCATGTATGCTCCCCAAGGGTGCACCGCTATGTTTATCACGGCCAAAGATAGTCTGCTGTTCTTGTAACGGTGTGCGATCCCAGAATTCCACTTTAAAGCGAATAATCCGCGCCGCCTGATAGCTACCCCCGACTGCCCATGCGGGCTCGCCGATATTGCCCTGAACCCATACCACTTGATTAATCAGCGGCTTATCACTGGTTTTGGGATTCGCAGTGCCATCTTTAAAACCCAACAAATTGATCGGCGTTTCTTTACCTTTGCTACGGGCCGCATGAGCAGAAATAAAACCTTCACGCTTCCACCGCACACTGAGTAAATCTGGCGTGTGCTTGATAATATCGCGCAGAGCGTGAATCACCGTTTCATTGGTATTAGCACAAATTTGCAGCAAGATATCACCATGACACAAACCCGCATCCAGTGAATCATTGGGGAAGCGCGTCATTCTTTGTAGCCGCAGTGGTTTCTGTCCCTGCAAACCAAACCGCTCATCAAACAAAGAATCCCCCACAGAAACCGTAATGGTCAGGTTATCCGGGTAAATTTCCGGCCCCATAATTCCAGAATCCAGCGGTGGCAATTTGGCATTAACCGAAGGTGCATGCCCGCCGCGGGTCAGGAAGTCCAGCCGCTCAGTCAGCAGTTTGAATAATCGGGTCAAGGTCGCCTTATCAGTGGCCAATACATCAAATGCTACCAGCATCATGGCCGCTTGCTGTGGGGTTAATACCCCTGACTGATGCTGACCATAAAAGGGCTGCTTCTGCCAGCGTTCATCTTGCGCAAGTGCAGCCTCGGGTGCAGGGCAATCTGCCGCTCGGGCTATCTTTGCCCCGCCAAGCGCCAAAGCACCACTCATCATGCCCATACCCAGCAGTAAACGCCGACGGGACGGCAATGCCGCCCCGTTATCATGTTGATACGACCCGTGTTGCGGGCCGGTTTTCTTACTCATCTTAATGCCTCAATCCAAACCCAATACGCCACGAAGCTGAGCAAGGTCTTCCGCCAGTGCCGTAATCGGCCCTTTCATAGCATTACGATCGGCGTCAGTTAACTTCTCGTAAGACTCATAACCCTCTTTCGTGCGATATTTCGCCAATACGTTATCGACGGTTTTGAAGTTAGCATCGATTTTTTGCAGCAGCGGCTGGTCGGCTTTTTCCAGCAATGGCCGCAGCAGATTAACAATTTTCTGTGCTCCATCAACGTTGGCCTGGAAATCCCACAGATCAGTACGGCTGTAACGGTCTTCTTCACCACTGATTTTGCTGGCCGCAACCTCTTCGATTAAGCCCGCAGCACCACCAACCACTTTATTTGGCGCAAATGTCAGGCCGGTGATACGTTGTTGCAGTTCCAGGGTGTCCTTGTACAGTTGGTCGGCGAATTTATCCGCGCCTTTAGTGGTGTTGTCACCAAACAGGATTTTTTCTAACCGATGAAAACCGGTAAATTTCGGATCAGCGGCCTTCTGCTCAAAATCGTCCTCACGGGCATCGATACTGCCATCCAAATCTGAGAACAATTCAGCAATCGGCTCGATACGCTCATAATGCTGGCGGGTTGGCGCATACAACTTGCGCGCCAGAGCCAAATCGCCTTTCTTGATTGCATCAGTAAAGGCTTTAGTTTGCGTGACTAATTGGGCAACTTCTTGTGTTACATAGACTTTATATTCGGCAATTGGCCCGACCAATGCCATCGCGTCCGGTTTTACCGCAGCGTGATCACCGGCCGCCGTAACTGTCAATTTACCTTTCGGGTTGCTGAGTAAGCCACAGGTCATATCGTATTCACCCGGCTCCAGATTAGCCGTCATCTTCTGGGTAAAGCCCGGGGCAATATTTTCGCGTTCCTCAACCACCATCACGCCTTTGAGGATCTCCCACTCCAACCCTTTCTGACTGGCATTATGGACAATAAATTGAGTTTTACCGGCAGGAATAGACAGCGCCATCGGCTCACACTGCTTATCGTTAACGGTAATTTTAATTTGTGGAATATCAGCTGCTTGTACGTTGATAGCCACAACAGGTAGTGCCAGTAACGCGGCGTGCAATGCAGTGCGACGGAAGAACCGGTTAGACATGTGAAAATTCCTGAATTATTGGTTAGTTTTCCGCGCAGCAGGGGCAATTGTGGCCGCCGTAGTGCGTGGTGGAAGGAAAAAGAGGATCAGTGCCGGAATCAGATAGATAAAGTAGACCGCAACTTCGCTAATTGTTGGTGCTTCCTGATAGCCAAACATCCCTTCAAGGAAGGTGCCGAGCAGTGAATGAGTGGAGAGCACATTCGTTAAATCGAACGCGATATCCTGAAAATGATTCCACAGACCGGCTTCATGGAAGGCTCTGATAGCTCCGGCGGCCAGGCCTGCGGCGACAAACAAGATAAACAGGCTGGTCCATTTGAAAAATTTAGCCAGATGCAACTTAACGCCGCCCCAGTAGATAGCCATCCCCACTAAAATGGCGCAGGTCAGGCCAAGTATTGCGCCAATTGGCGCGCCAATCCCGACATCCTGCTGGAAAGCCGCCAGTAAGAAGAATACCGATTCAAGCCCTTCGCGGGCCACGGCAAAAAAGACCATCGCCACCAATGCCCAGCCCTGACTGCGGCCTGAGTTGAGGGCATTATCAATTGCCCCTTCCAGATGGACTTTGACTGACTTGGATACCTTGCGCATCCAGAAAACCATATAGGTTAAAATGCAAACTGCGACCACCGCAATAATACCTTCAAACAACTCTTGCTGTTTTTGCGGAAACTCACCCGTGGTTTCATTAATAAAGATGCCGATAGCAAGGCATAGCGCGGCTGCCGTTACTACTCCAATCCACACTGCCCCCATCCATTGACCGCGTTGAGTACGCTTAAGGTAACTGGCGATCAAGCTAACAATCAGCGCGGCTTCCAGCCCTTCACGAAACATAATTAGAAATGGGACAAACATGCTAAGCACCCCTGCGCTGGATATGGGTATAAATATGTAATTATGAGTAACGTCAATTTACGTAAAGAAAAGTAAAACTAAGAACGATAGTGATTATCATTCTGGCAAAAAGAAATTCAAGAGGCTAAATAAGAATATTGTTAAACAAACTGTGGCAAGTTGTTTCTGCTGGGTTAAATAACAAATAAATTCATTAAGATACAGTTTTTTTAGCTTGCACCGCCCTCTCAGCCTATTTATCGATATCTGGCGCAATTTTCAGCAAAAAAAAGCCTCCTGTGGTACAGGAGGCGATGTTAAGCAAAAGTAAATGCCATTAATAACAGCATGTGTGCGCTATTAAATGGTTTTAAACTCCGCTTCAGCATTACGGAAACGTTCAGTAATGGTATTACTTGGTGTATTGCCCAACAAGCTCACCACCACAATGGCGATACTGGCAAATAGGAAGCCTGGTATAATTTCATACAAGCCCAACCAGGCATATTGCTTCCAGACGATAACCGTAATAGCACCGAGCAACATCCCTGCCAGTGCGCCATTGCGAGTCATTCGTGGCCAAATCACCGAGATAAGAACCACAGGACCAAATGCGGCGCCAAAACCGGCCCATGCATAGCTAACCAGACCAAGAACCCGATTATCCGGGTCCGCTGCCAGTGCGATAGCTATCAATGCCACCAGCAACACCATGGCACGGCCGACCCACACTAACTCTTTCTGACTGGCCTTTTTACGCAGGAATGCTTTGTACAGGTCTTCCGTCAACGCACTAGAACACACCAGTAACTGGCAGCTTAAGGTACTCATGACGGCTGCCAGAATAGCGGACAGTAAAATACCGGCAATCCATGGATTGAAGAGTAATTTAGCTAACTCAATGAAAACACGTTCGCCATTTTGGCTCACATTCCCGGCTTGTTCAGGATGGTTTTCAAAGTAAGCAATACCAAAGAAGCCCACCGCGATGGTCCCTGCCAGACAGAGGATCATCCAAGTCATACTGATGCGGCGTGCACTACGAATAGTACGGTGAGAGTCTGCCGCCATAAAACGCGCCAGAATATGTGGCTGACCAAAATAACCCAATCCCCAACCGAGTAGAGAGAGGATGGCAACCAGATTCAGCCCTTTAAACATGTCAATATTCGCCGGATTTTTCGCAGCAATGACCATCATGGAAGTGTCGATACCTCCCACCGCCAGAATAACAATAATCGGGGTCAGGATCAGAGCAAAAATCATCAGCGTTGCTTGTACTGTATCCGTCCAGCTTACTGCGAGGAAACCGCCAATAAAGGTATAGGCGATGGTAGCCGCAGCACCAGCCCATAATGCGGTGCCATAGCTCATATCAAACGTACTTTCGAATAAACGCGCACCGGCAACGATTCCTGAAGCGCAATAAATAGTGAAGAAAACCAAGATAACTACCGCTGATATCACCCGCAGCAATTTACTCTTATCTTCAAAACGGCTGGTGAAATAATCAGGCAATGTCAGTGCATTGTTATTGGCTTCGGTATGAACCCGCAAACGGCCTGCGACCAACTTCCAGTTAAGATAAGCACCAATCGTTAAACCAATGGCTATCCAGCTCTCGGAAATACCCGACAGGAATATCGCCCCCGGTAATCCCATTAATAACCAGCCACTCATATCGGAAGCACCGGCAGATAATGCAGTGACCACACTGCCTAAACTTCGCCCACCCAGAATATAATCATCAAAGTTATTGGTTGCCCGGTAGGCCATGAGGCCAATTAATATCATCCCAAAAATGTAAACTAAAAAAGTCACCAACATTGGCGTATTCATGGTCATGCAACGTCTCCATAGTGCGTATTATCGTTTTAATATATCCCGCTATTTTGAGTTCTTTCCGCTCAGTGCGGTGTCATGTTTTCACTCTGGAGAGCCGGAACGTGACACTCAGTTGCACCAGAGATGAATCTCGAACTCAAATAAACTACCAGCACAACTATTCGCTGGCGAACGGCCATCTCGCGGTGGCTATCCTAGTGGAGGAGTTTCCTTACCCACAACAAATTAAACAAATTTTTTACAAAAAATTCACCCTGCATCACATTACGCCATGTTAGAGGTTACACCTTCCATTGCAAAATGAGTCATACCTAAGGTTAATCCCTCACAAAGCCTACCATTGTTAGTATTAGCCTTAGTTAAACATAATATTCGATCCCTCCGACGCCCCGCTTGATTGTTAAAAACAAGACTGAATTCACACTTCATTCACGCCGTGATTTAACACGGTTGCACAAAGTTGCAACATGCCTGATATTATCAGGAATCAAATCATAACCCCCCTTATTAAAGGAGCCGGACAGCATGGGTAGCACCACAATGGGCGTGAAACTCGATGAAGCAACACGCGACCGTATCAAGGGCGCGGCACAGCGTATTGACCGCACGCCACACTGGCTGATCAAGCAGGCCATTTTTAACTATTTGGAACGACTGGAAAGTGGCAGTGAGCTACCCGAATTGCCAACACCCCATGTGACCCCTATCGCGGAAACGGACGATATTATGCCGCAAGTCACTGAAAGCGCACATCAACCATTTTTAGATTTTGCCGAGCAAGTGCTACCACAATCAGTAACTCGTGCGGCCATCACTGCGGCCTATCGTCGTCCCGAAACTGAAGCCATACCGATGTTATTGGAGCAAGCACGTTTACCGGCCGATTTAGCGCAAGAAACCCATAAGCTGGCCTATTCCATTGCTGAAAAATTGCGTAACCAGAAGAGTGCTAAGGGTCGCGCGGGTATCGTGCAAAGCTTACTGCAAGAGTTCTCCCTCTCGTCACAAGAGGGTGTGGCATTGATGTGTCTTGCGGAAGCACTACTGCGTATTCCTGATAAGCCCACTCGTGATGCACTGATCCGCGATAAAATCAGTAACGGCAACTGGCACTCTCATTTGGGGCGCAGCCCGTCGATGTTTGTCAATGCGGCGACCTGGGGGCTGCTCTTTACCGGCCATCTGGTCTCTACTCATAATGAGGCTAAGCTCTCCGGCTCCTTAAATCGTATTATCGGTAAAGGTGGTGAGCCATTGATCCGCAAAGGTGTGGATATGGCGATGCGGCTGATGGGCGAGCAATTTGTGACCGGCGAGACCATTGCCGAGGCATTGGCGAACGCCCGTAAACTGGAAGATAAAGGATTCCGTTACTCTTACGATATGTTGGGTGAGGCAGCACTGACAGAGGCAGATGCTCAGGCTTATCTGCTCTCCTATCAACAAGCAATCCATGCTATCGGCAAAGCCTCAAATGGCAGGGGAATTTATGAAGGGCCAGGTATCTCAATTAAGCTGTCCGCCCTGCACCCTCGCTATAGCCGTGCTCAATATGAACGAGTAATGGATGAGCTGTATCCACGGCTATTATCGTTGACCTTGCAAGCACGGCAGTATGATATTGGCATTAACATTGATGCAGAAGAGGCTGATCGTCTGGAAATCTCCCTCGATCTGCTGGAAAAACTCTGTTTCGAGCCAAAGTTGGCAGGTTGGAACGGTATCGGCTTCGTCATTCAGGCATACCAAAAACGTTGCCCCGCCACTATTGATGCCGTGATAGATATGGCCCAGCGCAGCCGCCGCCGGCTGATGATTCGCTTAGTCAAAGGCGCATACTGGGACAGCGAGATTAAACGCGCTCAAGTTGATGGGTTAGAAGGTTATCCGGTTTATACCCGCAAGGTGTATACCGATGTCTCTTATCTGGCTTGCGCGCGTAAATTACTGGCCGTACCTAATCTGATTTATCCCCAATTTGCCACTCATAACGCGCATACCTTGTCCGCTATCTATCATCTTGCAGGGCAAAATTATTACCCCGGCCAGTATGAGTTCCAATGCCTGCATGGCATGGGGGAACCGCTATATGAACAAGTCGTCGGGAAAGTTGCCGAGGGTAAGCTTAATCGCCCATGTCGTATTTACGCTCCGGTCGGTACCCACGAAACCTTACTGGCGTATCTGGTACGCCGCCTGCTGGAAAACGGGGCCAACACATCGTTTGTCAATCGCATTGCCGATACCACTCTGCCACTGGATGAACTGGTCGCTGATCCTGTTAGTGCTGTAGAAGCCATCGCCGCCAGTGAAGGGCAACTTGGTTTGCCTCATCCACGAATCCCGTTACCACGCGACCTCTACGGTAAAGATAGAGCCAATTCCAGCGGATTAGATTTGGCCAACGAACACCGTTTGGCCTCGCTCTCCAGTGCCCTCCTCACCAGTGCCAGCCAGATATGGCGGGCAGAACCGATGATTGGCGCAGAAAGTGATAGCGGTATAGGACTTGATAACCTGGCCGTTATCAACCCAGCAGAACCCGCTGATATCGTCGGTTACGTTCGCGAAACAACGGATGCTGAAATCAGTCGTGCGCTAGATGCGGCTGGCAGCGCGGGGGCTATCTGGTTTGCAACGCCACCGGCCGAGCGTGCGGCTATTTTAGTGCGCGCCGCCGAACTGATGGAAAGTCAGATGCAAGCGTTGATGGGGATACTGGTACGAGAGGCGGGTAAAACCTTCAGTAATGCCATTGCCGAAGTGCGTGAGGCTGTTGATTTTCTACACTATTATGCTGGAATGGTCCGAGACAACTTCTCTAATGATAGCCATCGTCCTCTCGGCCCCGTGGTCTGTATCAGCCCATGGAACTTCCCGTTGGCAATATTTACCGGCCAGATTGCCGCAGCATTAGCTGCCGGTAACAGTGTATTAGCAAAACCGGCGGAACAAACGCCACTGATTGCTGCGCAAGCTGTACGTATCTTGCTAGAGGCCGGTATTCCTCACGGCGTGCTACAACTATTACCCGGCCGAGGCGACAACGTTGGGGCGACATTGGTCAATGACAACCGTGTGCGCGGCGTGATGTTTACCGGCTCAACCGAAGTCGCTGCTATTTTGCAACGCAGCATCGCAGGCCGCCTTGATCCTCAGGGCCGCCCAACGCCACTGATTGCCGAAACTGGTGGCCTCAATGCCATGATTGTTGATTCCTCTGCATTGACGGAACAGGTGGTGACCGATGTCGTCGCATCAGCCTTTGACAGCGCGGGCCAACGTTGTTCGGCCTTGCGTATTCTTTGCATTCAGGATGATGTTGCTGAGCACACGTTGCAAATGTTGCGTGGCGCGATGGCCGAGTGCCGGATGGGTAATCCAGAACGCCTGTCTACAGATATTGGGCCGGTGATTGATACCGAGGCCAAAGCTGGGATTGAGCGCCATATTCAGGCCATGCGCGCCAAAGGGCGTAAAGTTTACCAGGCTGCCCGCACCAACAGTCAGGACGAAACCGAGTGGCAACGCGGTACCTTTATTAAGCCAACATTAATAGAGCTGGATAGCTTTGATGAGTTGAAAAAAGAGATCTTCGGGCCGGTACTGCATGTGGTACGTTTCCAGCGTCAGAACCTTGGCGCCTTAGTCGATCAAATCAACGCATCCGGCTATGGTTTAACCTTAGGTATTCACACTCGTATTGATGAAACTATCGCCCAAGTCACTGAAAAAGCTAAAGTAGGCAACCTCTACGTTAACCGCAATATGGTTGGGGCGGTGGTTGGCGTACAACCTTTTGGTGGTGAAGGGTTGTCAGGAACCGGCCCTAAAGCGGGTGGTCCACTGTATCTGTATCGTCTGTTGTGCAGCCGCCCAGAAGATGCGGTTCTTAAGACACTGGCACATCAAAATATTGAGCAACCACAGAATATGGCTGGTCGCGAAGCATTACAAATAGCCCATCGCGCTCTAATACAATGGGCTGACAAACAACAATATGCTGAATTAGTGCCTTTAGCGCAGCGCTATGGCGAACTGGCGCAAGGTGGCACCATACAGTTATTGCCTGGGCCAACCGGTGAGCGCAACAGTTATACCCTACTACCGCGTGAACGTGTTCTTTGTCTGGCGGATAATGACACTGATGCTCTAATACAACTGGCAGCCGTTCTGGCAATCGGCTGCGAGATCTTATGGCCAGAACAGGGGATACAAAAGGATCTGTTACGCCAGCTACCGGCGGTAGTGCAATCCCAAATTACCCTTACTCATGACTGGCAAACCGCCAACGTACCGTTTGATGCCGTTATCTATCACGGTGATGCTGATCAATTGCGCACCTTGTGTGAGCAGATAGCTCAAATTGAGGGGCCAATTGTCTCGGTACAGGGCTTCGCCCGTGGTGAAACAAATATACTGCTGGAACGCCTGCTGATTGAGCACTCACTGAGTGTGAATACCGCCGCAGCGGGAGGAAATGCCAGCCTGATGACCATCGGCTAGCTAACTAAGCTCACTCTTTTTCGCACTTAGAGTACCTGCACCAATAAGGTCCTTCGGGACCTTATTCTTTACGTAGACTCCGGTCGCAACTGACGGCTTATTATTCGATATGTGCCGCACTCCCTGATGTAAAACGGGTATGAAACTATTTTCCTCTGGCAGCCTCTCGCATATTTGACATCACTCTGTTGAGCCTTTCCTGGTAATTAACTCATTATAAATTCAGACAAATGACGGAACTGTATACGTCCCTAGCTTTCTTCTTAGTGAAGATCTTATGTACAACCCCTCTCAGGAGTGATAATAATATTCATGTCTGATAAAAAGATTGTCGATGAGACTCATCAAATTGCTAACCGGCGGGGTAATGGTCAATTACGCCGTGAAATATGGGCTGATCGGGTCGGTACTATCACCCGTTATAATTTAGCCTATATCAATCACCATTTATCACAGGGTGATAATGGTCGCGTAATAGGTTACGACAATGCGCATGGTTTTCACCATCGCCATTACTTAGGTGGCATTGAAGCAGTTGATTTTGTCAGCTTTGAACAGATAGAGGATTGCTTTCAGAAGGATTGGACTTCATTAAGGAGAAGTTAATGGACAAACTCGTCATCAAAACAGCAACGGAAGATGATTTTTTCAAACGAGGCAAACAACTCGCGGCTCTGGCAGATGCAGGGAAAGCCTTACCTGAAGAACACACTATTACCTTTGAAGACCCATTAGCGATGGTGCGGATATTAAGTGCTGCGCGCATTGTTCTGCTACGGGCGGTAAAAATGCACCCCGGCTCTATCACCTCCCTTTCAACCCGTTTAAAACGGGATCGCAGTGCCGTCACCCGTGATGTGGCTATTTTGAAAAAAGCGGGGTTGGTCACCGTCGAACAAAAAGTATTACCGGGTCATGGGCAGATGAAGGAAGTTAAAGCTACCGCGCTTCGCCTTAAGCTGGAAGCCTTTTTGTAGGATGATTTGATAAAACTGGGGGCCCAAAAGTGCCCCCTATTTCGCTGAGTCTGGCTATCAGCTTCGCAGTAAATGACTCAGTGATTGTTCAGGAACTTATCAAGGAATAACCGAGTACGCTCATGCTGCGGATGGGCAAATAACTCTTTTGCTGGACCTTGCTCAACAATCCGTCCGTGATCCATAAAAATAGCCCTGTCAGCCACATCGCGGGCAAAGCTCATTTCATGCGTCACAATCACCATGGTGCGTTTTTCCTCAGCCAGTGCGCGGATAGTGTTGAGAACCTCCCCCACCAGTTCAGGATCCAACGCTGACGTCGGTTCATCAAACAGAATAACCTGTGGTTGCATTGCTAATGCTCGTGCTATGGCAACCCGCTGCTGCTGACCACCGGATAAACGGCGTGGGTAAGCATCTTCTTTCCCACTTAGCCCTACTTTTGCCAGCAGTTCACGAGCACGTTTCTCCGCAGAGGCTCGCTTTTCGCCTTTAACAATAACCGGCCCTTCAATAATATTCTCCAGCACCGAACGGTGTGGAAACAAATTGAAGCTCTGAAACACAAACCCGACCTGTTGGCGCAGTGCACGCACCTGACGTTGTTGCTTGCTGATAGGTATGCTGCCATCAATCTCAATATCACCGACACGAATAATCCCTGAATCAGGGACCTCCAGTAGATTAATACTGCGCAATAAAGTCGTTTTACCTGAGCCACTCGGCCCGATGATCGCCACCACTTCACCGCTATTTACTTCAAGTGAGATACCGTGCAGCACCTGCTGACCTTTAAACTGTTTGGTCAGTTGTTTAATGTCTATGGCACTCATGGCTACTCCTGATCCTGACGATTAACATGGGCTTCCAGCCGATTTTGTAATGCTGACAACAATGTCGCCATGACCCAATAAATCAACGAGGCCGCCAGATACATAGTGAAAACTTCCAATGTACGGGAAGTGACCAATTGCGCCTGACGGAAAAGTTCAGGAACCTGGATAGTCGCCGCCAAAGAGGTATCTTTTACCAGACCGATAAAACTGTTCCCTAGCGGAGGTAATGCGGTGCGCCCGGCTTGCGGCAATATCACCCGATAAAGTGTCTGCCAACGTGTCATACCGATACTGGCCGCCGCTTCCCACTGCCCTTTCTCAATTGACGAAATAGCAGCACGCAATGTCTCAGATGTATAAGCGGCGGTATTAAGTGATAGACCGATCAATGCAGCAGGCATCGGATCCAGTTCAATGCCGAACTGTGGCAGACCATAATAGATCATAAATAGCTGAGCTATTAATGGAGTACCACGGAAAATGGAGACATAGAAACGAGAAAGGAGTGATAACGGCAAGAAACGAGATAACCGCATCATGGCCAACATAAAACCTAATGCCAGACCAAAAAACATCCCCCCCAGACTGAGCTGGAGGGTAAACCAGGCACCTTTCAATAAAAATGGTGCTGAATCCAGCACCAATTGAATACTTTCTTGCATTATTTAGTTACGTCCGCACCAAAATATTTCTCAGAGATTTTGACCAACGTGCCATCTTTTTGCATCTCAGTGATCGCCTGATTGATTGCCGCTAACAACTCTGGGTTGTTCTTACGCAATGCTACGCCAGACTCCTGACGAGCAAACGCCGGGCCTGCAACAGCAAGAGTACCATTGGTTTTCTTTACCAGATCCAATGCAGCTAAACGGTCAACCAAAATGGCGTCCGTACGGCCTACACGCAGATCCTGATATTTAGTTGGGTCATCATCATAGGTGCGAATATCAACACCTTTCAGGTTGTCACGTAACCATTGTTCGTAGTTACTACCCAAGCCAACACCGACTTTCTTGCCTTGCAAATCTTCAGGTTTAGTGAAGTTACCTTCGTTACCTTTCTTAGTCAGCACCTGAATACCAGAAATGGTATAAGGCGTTGAGAAATCATATTTTTTCTTACGTTCTTCAGAAATGGTGACTTGGTTAATCGCCACATCAATACGCTTGGACTCCAATGAAGCCAACATGCCATCCCATTTAGTCGGGGTGATTTTGGCCTTAACGCCCATGTGTTCTGCTAATGCATTAGCAAAATCCACTTCAAACCCAGTGAGTTTCCCATCTTCACCTTGGAAACTGAACGGCGGATAAGTGCCCTCCAGCCCAACAATCAGAGTTCCTCGATCTTTGACCTGACTCAGCAAATCACCTGCAGCATAAGACTTCACATTCAAGCCTGTTGCCAGTGCGACTGCCACCATGCCCAGAACTAACCGGCGACGAACAATTGAAAAACCCATAAATACCCCGACTGTCATGTTTATTTTTTGATATTCAGCACTTTATCAGTGCTGTTAATGGAATAAAGGAATATAAACTAATAACGATAGCTATAAACGGAATAAGCAATAACTAAAGGTTACACCCGTGGATGATAAGCAAACAATGCGGGTGCACCACCGGTGTGGATAAACAGAATTGGACCCTCATCGCGAAACTTTTTCTGCGCAAGACCATCCAGTAAACCCGCCATCGCCTTGCCGGTATACACCGGATCGAGCAGTATACCTTCAAGCCTTGCCAACAGCCCAATAGCTGCCAACCCTTCATCGTTCGGCATGCCATATTGCGGGGCGAAATAATCATCCCACAAGATAATTTCTGCCTGCTCCCCGGTAATCCCCAGGGACGCAGCTAACTCTTGCTGAATATGCGCCACTTTAGGGCGTTGCTCATCGGCTTTACGCGATACGGTCACCCCAATCAACTCGGCATCAGGCAATAATTGTTGCAACCCTACTGCCAGACCTGCGTGGGTGCCCGCACTGCCCGATGCCACAACCACTGAGCTAAAAGTGACATTCCCAGCCGACTGAGCCGCAATCTCTAATGCACATTGCACATAACCTAAAGCGCCTAAGGCATTAGAACCACCAACCGGCACCACATACGGCCGAAAGCCCTGAGCCTCCAGACGGGTTGCCAGCTCAGCCAATTGTTGGTTCGGGTCATGTAACCCGTCGCACATCACTACTTCTACGTTAAATAGACTCAATAGTAACCGATTGCCGTTGGTCAGATAATTTTCCTGTGCCGTGCCAATCGGATTCTCAAGCAATGCGACACAACGCAGCCCCAATTTCGCCGCAACTGCTGCTGTTTGACGGACATGATTAGACTGAATAGCGCCCGCGGTAACCAGCGTATCCGCGCCCTGACTTAACGCATCTGCTGCCAAAAACTCTAACTTACGCAATTTGTTCCCCCCTAATGCCAGAGGTGTTACATCATCACGTTTGATATAAATTTCACGCCCCAGATAATCGGAGAGTCGAGATAGTTTTTCCAATGGCGTCGGATTGCCGACCAGATCTAGACGCGGAAATTGCGCCAGTTTGTGTTGAAACGTCACGGATCCCCCAGGGAATTAATAAGTCAACTGTTGCCCAACGAACTTGGCGCGTAGGTAGGTACGGATAAGTCAATGTAACTAACCCCTGCGGCTGCAAGTACCAAGAGGAAATATAGATTTATCAGATGTAACACCAATAATCACTTATTTTTATTATAGATGTCGTTGACGATAGCGCAGGGGAATAACGTAATATGCGGAATAAATAGACGATACTTAGCGATTTCAAGCTGTAGAGGGTGGCACTACTCAGCTTAATCAAGTCAGTCATTCGAGGGAACGAGGGTAGCTAACACCTCTACAGCGTACAGAATGAAGGGTATTAACCCGGCACGGGGAACCTTGCCGGGCGTAAAATAATGACTGAAGGGTTTCGCGTTATACTCGCGACGCTGTTAGCGAAAATACAGAGTTTTCTCAACTGCCTGAATGCACGTACCAGTCTCAGTAATTTTTTTGCCATTCCAGATACTGATCATATTTACGCAAGGCAATACGATAATTGTTATGCGCCGCATTAGGCAACTCATCAATAATGCGCTGATGCATGGTCTCACTGGCAAACTTTTCGGCCGGATAATTAGTGGCAACCAACATTTCATCCAGACGACGTAGGCGCACAACATATTCGCGAACAGTACTATGGCTCATCTCAGTTTGTTCAAATAAATATTGCTTGAACGCCATAATATCGAAATAACCGGGCGTGCTATTACAATATATTTCGCTGCAAAAACGACATAATGCAGTCAACTCATGCTGAAGCTTTGACCATACTTGATCGTCAATGGGCTGATCCATACCGGAGATAGCTTCTTTATTAATGATTTGTCCACGGAAAACCAACGCCATACGGTCAAGTTCTTTATGACAATGTGAACAATGGGTTTGGCCGTGTTTATAATCTTTTAAATAACGGCTCAGTGGCCGTTTTTTTAACTGAAGTCCTGGCATAAGAAGACCTGCATTAATAAAATAGAAACTGTGATATCACTGAGCGGAAGTGAATTAAGAGTCGTTATTCAGGCGGGCGCGTAAGCGTTTTATCGCCTGGCTATGAAGCTGGCTGACGCGGGACTCCCCGACCTCAAGCACCGCTCCGATTTCTTTCAGGTTCAGCTCTTCCTGGTAATACAACGTCAGCACCATCTTTTCGCGTTCCGGCAATGCCTCGATCGCTTCAATCACGCGTTGACGCAGATTTCCTTCCAACAAATGTTGCAATGGATTGGCATCCTCATGCCCTTCCAGCAGGGGTTCGACACTTTCACCATGCTCTTCCCGCCATTCGTCATAGGAGAAAAGTTGGCTATTGTTGGTATCCAATAAAATCTGACGGTACTCCGCCAAATTAATATCAAGAATTTGCGCTACTTCCTGCTCAGTTGCAGGGCGCCCCACCCGTTGTTCAACCTGTTGCATGGCACTGGCTACTTCACGTGCATTACGACGCACACTGCGTGGCGCCCAATCTCGGCTACGCAGTTCATCTAGCATGGCACCCCGTATACGCTGTACCGCATAAGTGGTAAACGCAGTCCCTTGCAAAGCGTCATAACGCTCGACAGCATTCAGCAGACCAATACCTCCAGCCTGCAACAAATCATCCAACTCCACGCTGGCCGGCAGGCGAACCTGCAAACGCAGTGCCTCATGGCGAACCAAAGGAACATAGCGTTGCCAGAGGGAATTTTTGTCCATCACGCCTTCGGCGGTATACAGATCGCTCACTAGACAGGCACCTAAGGGTAAGAGAGTCGTACCATTATCCTGTCAGGTCAGCCAGACAATCGCTGGAATAGGCCTATAAAAGGGCGGCTATTTGGCTTATGCCCGTTAATTTTACTGTTAACCTATTGCAGTCATTGAAAAAACAGAGCGATAAATAGAGATGAAAACCGCTAAAAATAAGCCATTAGCGCCTGGTTTAAACTTATTCCCACTGGAAAAAGTGCTCTTTTCTCTTTCCAGTGAGTAATATAAAAACCCCGCCGCAGCGGGGTTGACATAATGTGGTCTTTCTGGCGAATTAACGCAGCAGAGACAGCACAGTTTGTGGTACTTGGTTTGCTTGTGCCAATACTGAAGTCCCTGCTTGTTGCAGGATTTGAGCACGGCTCATGTTAGAAACTTCAGTAGAGTAATCAGCATCCTGGATACGGCTACGAGCTGAAGTCAGGTTATTGATGGTGTTACCCAAGTTGGTGATAGCTGAGTCAAAACGGTTTTGTACCGCACCCAGGCCACTACGCAGCGCATCAACTTGTGCCAGCGCTTTATCAACAGTCGCCAGTTGGTTCTCAGTTGATTTCTGAGATGCAGCAGCATCTTCATTGATCAGGGTGGTGTTGCCGTTAGCAGTACGTGACATGTACATTACTTTGCCACCGAGGGTGATTTCATCACCTTTGGCGTTAGCGGTGTATGCAGTACCGTTAACAGTCAAAGTACTGCCAGTTTTGGTAGCACCTTGTAAATCCAGATCAGCTAAGGTTGCAGCACGGTTGGTTTCAGCAGCTTTTGTGGTTAAACCACCGCCAACAGCTGAAGTATACAGTGTGGTATCTGTAGTTAATACTCCACCTGTACCTGCTGCGGCTGTACTTAATGTAATAGCAAAATCAACACTTTTACCATCAATTGTTGTTGAATATGTACCATTACCAAAACCATCACCAGCTGCTGCTTTTACTGTAAACTCCATACCATCAGCAGTAAATTTATCACCAACTGCTTTGCCTACTGCAGCAGCTGCAATAGATTTTCCGCTATCCGCTGCACCAGCTGTAGTAGCTGTATATTTAGCCACGCCATTTGTTGCTGTTGATGTAGATGAGAAATCACCGGTACCCGCATCAATATACTGCGCTACGCCCGTGCCATCAGTCACTGCGCCTGAGTTAATATCCACTTTATAAGCAACAGCAGGAGTACCAACATTGTAATTCGTGCTACCAGTGGCTTTGAACTGAGAAGTCAAATCATCAACAGAGGCTTGTTTTGCACCATCAACGTTGAAGCCTTGCAGACCCAAACTTTTTGAGTCGATTTTTTCCAGATTGATGCTGATAGTTTCGCCATCGTTAGCGCCAACCTGAACTTTCATGCTACTGTCGCCAGCCAAAACTTTCACGCCGTTGAACTGAGTTTGGTCAGATACACGGTCGATTTCGTCCAGACGTTGTTTAATTTCGTCCTGGATTGATTTCAGGTCAGAAGATGAGTTAGAACCGGTAGCAGCCTGAACACTCAACTCACGCACACGTTGCAAGTTGTTGTTGATTTCGCCCAACGCACCTTCAGTGGTTTGTGCCAGAGAGATACCGTCGTTTGCGTTACGGGAAGCCTGAGTCAGGCCTTTGATGTTAGAAGTGAAACGGTTAGCGATTGCCTGACCCGCAGCATCGTCTTTCGCACTGTTGATACGTTGACCAGAGGACAAACGCTCAATGGCGGAACCTAAAGCTGACTGGGATTTGTTCATGTTGTTCTGAGTCGTCAGAGACAGAATGTTAGTGTTAATTACCGCCATAATGTTATTCCTTAAATGCTGTTGGGTTATGGTTTGGGCTTACTGCCCACGGCTTCATCACCGTCACAACTTGTATCGGCGCTCTTTAAGGAACCTTTAGCCATTCT
>NZ_JAZGQA010000589.1:0-204 GCF_048593855.1 Yersinia sp. 2542 StPb PI | reverse complement strand
TTGCGGCCAGCGACCTCGATATAACCGTTAAGTTTACTCGGGTCGCGGCTGTTGACTTCGTTGAGGATAATACTGGCCTCACCGCGTGCCAGCGACGGGTTGCCGTTGACAAAACCACCGAGTTGGGTCTGGTTGACACCGTGGCCGTTATTGAGGATCACGCCGCGATTATCGACATCGAACTGGCTGTAAACGTTACGCGAA
>NZ_JAZGQA010000588.1:0-213 GCF_048593855.1 Yersinia sp. 2542 StPb PI | reverse complement strand
GAAATCAAATGCCGTGCTGGCATCATTCTTCGCCACATTCAGTGTGCCAGTGCCGGTCAGTGCATGGTCAAACAGCGCGATATCTGCCAGATTCAAGGTGGCATCCGTGATATCCACCGTGACCGCATTGTCGACACCATTGCTGCTGGTCAGGGTCGCATCGCTGCCGCCGGTAACCTGCAAGATACCGCTGCCGGTGACCGTATTGCCAAA
>NZ_JAZGQA010000587.1:0-215 GCF_048593855.1 Yersinia sp. 2542 StPb PI | reverse complement strand
CTGGTGGATTCCAGCTCCACGTCATAAGAGGTCCCCTTCGGATCGATGGTTATCTCATTCATCTGATAGGCACTCAGGTACGGCACCACGGCATAACCCCGGGAGTCAATTTTCACGCCGGAGTAACCGGACACTTCGGCCCCTTCAGCGCCCTTCGCTTCCACCACCGCAAAGGTCTCACTGCTGTACGGCGTTAATGTCACGCCGCCGGGGTG
>NZ_JAZGQA010000586.1:0-215 GCF_048593855.1 Yersinia sp. 2542 StPb PI | reverse complement strand
CTGGTGGATTCCAGCTCCACGTCATAAGAGGTCCCCTTCGGATCGATGGTTATCTCATTCATCTGATAGGCACTCAGATACGGCACCACGGCATAACCCCGGGAGTCAATTTTTACGCCGGAGTAACCGGACACTTCAGCCCCTTCAGCGCCCTTCGCTTCCACCACCGCAAAGGTCTCACTGCTGTACGGCGTTAATGTCACGCCGCCGGGGTG
>NZ_JAZGQA010000585.1:0-218 GCF_048593855.1 Yersinia sp. 2542 StPb PI | reverse complement strand
CCACCGTAAGACGCCATACTGGTGGCTTTAGAACCGCGGTACTGACCATTGACACTGCCACTGGCCCCCGACCCGCCGTTGCTGTTCATGGCGGTCGCCCCATAACTGAACTGGCTTTGCTCGCCGGCACTGCCTGAAACCGATGCCTGTTCGCCCCAGTTGCCCTGACCATTGCGGTTCATTTCCAGTCGCATTTGCGGCACGTTCTGCTGGTCATT
>NZ_JAZGQA010000584.1:0-226 GCF_048593855.1 Yersinia sp. 2542 StPb PI | reverse complement strand
AGATTGCTGAAATCACGCTGTAAATCAAGGGTCAGATCCTGACTGGCAACTATCTTGCCTGCGTTATTGTCAAGCTGACCCAGATTCAATGCGATGTTATTCGCCGCCAGTGTGCCACTCTGGTTATTGAGGGTTTGCCCGGCATTCGTCCCCGCATTAATGGTCAGCGTTCCAAGGGCGAGAATATTGGCGCGCTGCGTACTGATATCGCCACTGTTGGCGGTGA
>NZ_JAZGQA010000583.1:0-227 GCF_048593855.1 Yersinia sp. 2542 StPb PI | reverse complement strand
GGCAGGGAGGCGATAAATACTACCATTCAGCTTCAGGGTGCCAATATTACTGTAGGCCCTGACATGCCAGACGGCACAGTGCTGTACCGACAATATTTCAAGCCATCGTTTCAACCTGCGATCAATTGCGATGGTGGCCATACTTTTACTGTAAATGATGTGATAAGGCTGGCACCCAGACCATTATCATCCTGGAATGGAAACCCTTATCCCGGGCAAATATATGA
>NZ_JAZGQA010000582.1:0-228 GCF_048593855.1 Yersinia sp. 2542 StPb PI | reverse complement strand
AACTAAACAATACTCCCTTGATATTAGCCAAGTTTTAATCAATACAATCTGTGCTCTGATAGAGAAAGTCGAGTAAGAGCCATGCTCATTGCTTAAAACCAGCAAATACCTAACCGAATTTCATTCATGTTGGAAGCAAGGGAACGTTATGATAACACTACAATTTATAATTATAATTATATGTCTACTACTGGGGACACGCTACGGAGGTATGGGGCTGGGGTTAAT
>NZ_JAZGQA010000581.1:0-231 GCF_048593855.1 Yersinia sp. 2542 StPb PI | reverse complement strand
CACCTTGCCCAACAACTAAAGTATTATTTTTAGCTAAAACTTTAGATGGAATCTTTGTCATTAAGTCTAACTGACTCAATGTAACAATATCATTACCCATAGCGAAATCGTGGAACTTATCTCCGACCACCAATAGGTCTGTTTTTTGTTTTGTTAGCATGTTCATCTGCCTCATTTTTCATTAATTAAATGAAATTTTTTGATAAATTTTTGTATACAAGCCGTCATTGC
>NZ_JAZGQA010000580.1:0-236 GCF_048593855.1 Yersinia sp. 2542 StPb PI | reverse complement strand
GCTGCGCTGAGGCTGGCTTGCGTCGCAATAATATGGCCGCTATTGAGCAAGCTGCTTGAACCGGTGCTGAGTTTGCCGCCCGCTAATAACTGCCCGTCATTGGTTAACGCGCCGCGGGTGGTTAAGGTTAAATCATGTCCGGCCTGCAGTGTCGAGTCGGCCAGATTGCTGAAATCACGCTGTAAATCAAGGGTCAGATCCTGACTGGCAACTATCTTGCCTGCGTTATTGTCAAG
>NZ_JAZGQA010000057.1:0-23551 GCF_048593855.1 Yersinia sp. 2542 StPb PI | reverse complement strand
AACATTATGTTCCCTAAGATAAATATAAGCAGGTTGTTATGTGATAAAACGCGGATGAGATATTTTGTCATATTATTGCTAATGGCTTTTCTGCTAATGTCACCACTCGGTTTCGCCGAAAATCGCCCCGGCTTTGTTTGTGGTAAATTTAATGGTCATGTAATGGAAGTGCCCAAGGAATATATTATCTACTGGGCAGAATATGAAGGGAAAAGCTCCTGGACACCTGGCTTTACTAAAAATAAAAAAGGCTGCGATGCCAATTTTACCTCTTTACCCATGATCGCCAGTTGGCCGGATATGCAACCGGGGGATAAATCGAAATGGTATAAACAGGGGCTGGAATATGAAGGGCTAAGAATGCGTGTTGAGCCATTTAAACGATCCGATACCGATATTACCTATAAGCGTGAATTTTTTCTAAGAAAACAAAATGATAGAACCTTTGATCCAGTTGTTTATATCGATAAATTAGGGCTATTTTTCGTTAAAGCCACCAGAAAATTATTTCGGGCAGAACCACAGGATAGGAATAGTCCTTATTGGTTTGATAAGACGATTAATGGTTATTACTGGTCAGAGGTTGAGGGGAAAGTGCCGGTGGTATTTGACTGTATGTGGCTGCCGTTAGAGAAAAGATATTATATCTGTGAGGCCCTTTTTGTGATGCCGGAAATAAGCTCACTTGTTAGCGTCGTTTTTACCATAGAAAAGTTACCACAGTGGAGAGCCATTGTGAGCAATACCCAACAATTTCTTTTATCGCATATTAAACGTTAAGGAAGAACATTATGCTACAGCAAAATAGCAATGCAGGTAAGTTACAACTTAATGCCGCCGATCTGGCTTATGCCCGGCAATTATTGGAATCTCACAGGGAGAGTAAAGACCCCGGCCCGATGTATGATTTTTTAGCCAGCAAAGGCGATCGCTATGCCATATTAGCCAATGGTGTGGCCAGGGGGGATTCTATCGCCGGTGCCATGGCTATTCACAATATGGAAAGTGTGGGGGTCCGTCATAATAGGCCCGTCACTGAAACGGATATTAAGCATATTCGTTATGATATGGCGCACGGCTATCTTGATATCCAGCAAAAGAGGCTGGACGATAGCCTGACAGGCATTATCTATGGTGATATCGGCCATGAGCAAGCCGCATGGTTTCACAACCGTGTTTTTGGTGATCATGGATTACCCGCAGAGGCCTGGACGTTAACCGAGGTTTTCAAGGCGATGACTGAAGATAGTCAGCCAATTTATTGGGAACAAACGTTGAGCACCTGCGGCAGGCCATTTGAAGAACTAAAGCACTCGTTTAAAACCTATCAATTGATGGCTTACAGCTCGTCGTTTGGTCCTGATGATACCCAAAAAAGCTCCCGCCAATGGTTGGACAGAATGGATTCTCTCCCAGGTTACTGGGCGCTAGGGAAAAGTGCCACCAGCCAGCTCTTTAGCTCCGACGAAGAAGTCGCATCAGTCTCAACCGAGATGTGCAATATCGACATCACCATCAATCCAACCCCACAAGCGGTTCAGCGCATTGCCGATGAAGATCAGGCGCGGCGTGATGTCACCAACGGCTATCTGGTGAATAAGCCTACTCACAGTTTCTCCTTTACTGACGGTAGCTTGGATAACACCGATTTTGCCTCGGTGCAGATGGGCGCTATGGCATCGGGCGGTGTTCGCCCGGGTGAAGTTCAGCTTGATCCCAATATCCAGCCCAGCCGCTATTTATCTGATTACTATCTGGAACGACCCAGTTATATGCTGCCGGAAACCGGGCTGTTTGATGCCGCCACCCTCAATGGTTTATCAGCACAAACCACGGTTAACACTTATGTTGACCCGCTGCTACTGGATTTAAGTGGCAAGGGGGTCTCCATGACCGGCATTGAAGATGGGGTGCTGTTTGATACCGATAACAGCGGCACGCTGAAACGCACCGGCTGGGCAGGGCCGGATACCGGTATGCTGGTTATCGATAATGGCAGCGGGAAAATAGATAATATCAGCCAGATGTATTCGGAATATTACGGTGGCACGGCCGGTGTGAAGGGGCAGCCGGGGGAAAAACGCTATCAGGACGGTTTTGCTGCACTGGCCAGTGAAGATGACGATAGCAGTGGTGTCATTGACCGGCGTGATCCAATCTGGCACAAATTGCGTATTTGGCAGGATAGCTCCCATAACGGCAGGGTCGATCCCGGTGAGTTGAAAACGCTGGATGAGTGGGGGATTACGCAAATCAAAGTTAATGCTAACGCGGTTGAGGATAATCGTCAGGGCAATAGGGTGCTGGTGCGTAGCAAGTTTACTATCGAGGGACAGCTACGGGAAGTGCTGGCGGTGAATTTTGTCAGTTCCCCCGTCAGTAACACCGTCACTAAGCGTGGTAAGGAGGGGGCAATTATTCGTTCTGTCACCGCTGAAACGACCACCACCGCTTATGTGCATCTTGCTGATAAAGGCGCCGTGTTATCGGCCAATATTCTGAAAACAAATAATATCTATGGCGGCAGCAGGGATGACATCTTAACCGCCAGCCCTAAAGGGAGCTGGTTAGCCGGGCGTGGTGGCAGTAATAGTTATATTGGTAAGAGCGGCAACGATGTATTTGTTATCAGCGCCAGTGATGATCCAACTCGAATTCGTGGCAATGGCGGGCGCGATACGGTGTTGATTGTCGGCGATAAAGGGGTGGCGCTGAATATGGCGCGCAGTGGTATCACTATTGCGCAGGGCGGCGATGGTGACGACATTATTGTCAGTGGCGGCAATAACAGTGTGTTTATTAAAGGTGGTAACGGCAATGCCACACTGGTCGGCGGTGGCGGTAATGACGTACTGGCCGGTGGCAGTGGCAAGAACCGTATTGTCGGCGGTAGCGGTAAAGCGGTTATTTATGCCGGATCACAGGGCGATACCATCTATGCCGCTGAACAAGGCAGTATTATCCACGCTGGCGGTGGGGCAGATCGCATTTATGGCAATAAGGGCCATGATGTGATTGAAGCCGGTCAGGGCAATGCGCTCATTGATGGTGGCGGTGGTATCAATCTGGTCACCCTGCATGGCAGCTATGCGGATTACGCCATTACCCGCACTGACAGTGGCTACCAGATAAGGGATAGCGTGGCTGGTCGTGATGGCACCCTGACACTGAAAAATATTCAAAAACTGAATTTTGCTGATATCTCTGCGGTGGCGTTGGATTCGAATAATGTGATCCCGGTGGATGATCAGTTACGAATCACTAAATTTGGCAAACCAATTAATCGTAATTGGCCGCAAT
Source organism: Yersinia sp. 2542 StPb PI (assembly GCF_048593855.1). Taxonomy (NCBI): domain Bacteria; kingdom Pseudomonadati; phylum Pseudomonadota; class Gammaproteobacteria; order Enterobacterales; family Yersiniaceae; genus Yersinia; species Yersinia sp. 2542 StPb PI. Next base: position 20,251 of record NZ_JAZGQA010000057.1, on the reverse strand, counting down.
ACATTCCTTCTGCTGATTTGTTGGGGAATGATATGCGTTTTAATGCTGGCGCACCCTTACAAATTGCTGCGCTAAGTGATGCCATCGGTTGTCGGGTTTGGCTCGTTCCGAATGGAGACGTGAAGTTTATACCTGACAACAAATACAGCGGCGTGATGAGTTTTAAATATCAAGTAAAGAGTGCCACCGGCGATCCGGCGATTTCTGTGGTTGATTTATCCAGCGGAGAATCCGCGCTGATGCAGGCAACGGTAACGCTATTAACGCCGGATATCCCTCAAGATCCCTTGGTCGCCAAACAAACTTATTTGAATAAAATCAATGTGATACCTGTCTGGTCTGATTATACCGGTAAAGGTGTGCGCATTGGTCAGTTTGAACCGGGCGGGCAGTTCGCCACCGGCCCAGAGATTTTCGATATTCAGCATCCTGATTTAAGCGCCAATGTTGATTCCGCCTGGCTGGAAACACAAAAGAGCACCGGAACACTGCCTGCCGATGTTTCCAACCATGCCACGATGGTGGCCGGTGTGATGGTGGCGGCAAGAAATAATCTCGGTGGGGTGGGAGTGGCCTATGATGCCACTTTAGGTGGGCACTATCTTAGCAACGAGGGGGCGGATTTTACCACCCTGGGTAAGATGTCCAGTTATGATGTGGTTAATCACAGTTGGGGCTTCGCCCATGATTTTGCTCTGAGTAACTTACCGGGCAACAGTGTTAATTTACCGAATATCCTAAACATGACACTGCAATATGCAGCGGAAAATGGCCGTGGCGGATTAGGCACCATTATTGTTAGTGCGGGAGGTAATCAGCGTGAACAGGGGGGCAGCGCGCAAGGTTCACTCATCAATAACAGCCGCTTTGGTATTCAGGTCGGGGCGGTCAATGCGCTGGCTGATCTTTCCACCCTTCAGCCGCGGTCAGTGCCTTTCTCTAACCCTGGCGCCAGTTTGCTCGTGTCGGCTCCGGGGAGTCAGGTTATTTCCAGCAGCAACCAGCTTGAAACCGAGCGTGGTGCCGTGTTTGGTGCCAGATACAGCACTGAACAAGGAACCAGTTTTGCCGCCCCCATTGTTTCAGGGATTGCCGCATTGATGTTGCAAGCCAATCGCAATCTGGGTTACCGCGATGTGCAACAGATCCTCGCCTTGTCGGCTCGTCGGGTGGATGATTCAGGCACCCAATGGCGCAGCAATAATGCCAAAAATTGGAATGGTGGCGGTATGCATGTGAGCCATGATTACGGTTTTGGTGCAGTGGATGCGCGGGCGGCAGTGCGTTTGGCTGAAACATGGATCCCCCAACAGACCGGTGCTAATCAACAGGTATTGGAGAACAGCTATGATTACCCGGCAGGGGGCAGGCTATCTGCTGGGGAAACAAACGATTCATATCTCACTTTGGTCGATGGTCTCAATGTTGAGCAGGTCGAAGTTGATTTTAGCGCCAATGTAGGTCGTTTGGGGGATTTGACCGTGAGATTAGTCTCGCCGGGTGGCAGTGAAAGTATTTTGGTTGATGGTGTTGGCAGAAAAAAAAGCGCAGATAGCCCCCATGCTACGGATACCGGTAGTACTCTTGCAGGCGATTTTAACTATACCTTTATGTCTACACATCATCGGGGTGAGAACTCGGGTGGGATATGGCGATTAGCGGTTAAAGATGCCAGTAATGGTTTACCCATCAGGTTGAATAGTTGGTCATTACGGCTGTTTGGTAACAATCTGAGTGCAGATGATACCTACTTTTATACCGACGAGTTTGCCGACCAGGCTGCGCGGCAACCCGCCCGCATGCTGCTTGATGATGCCGTTAATGGGACGGTTGGTGGGCGTAATACGCTGAATATGGCGGCGATATCAGGCGATATTAAGGCTAACTTAGCCGGTGGGAATGTGGCACTCGGCGGGGCCAATTTGATCATTCGCTCACCGGAGACTATCCATAATTTGATCAGTGGTGATGGTGACGATCATCTCACTGCGGCTGGGGGCAATAGCTTGCTTGACGGAGGGCGCGGCAGAAATGTGCTGACCGGGGGGGCAGGTAAAGATGCTTTTGTGGTTCGTCAGCGCGCCAATGGCCGGGATGAGATAATCAATTTTGATGCCAACAAAGGAGAAGCTATCCACCTGGTGGGCTTTTCTGGTTTAAAATTTAGTGAGTTAGAGTTGATGCAATTGCGGACCGACACCAGAATCTCACTGCCAGATAAGCAAAGTATTATTATCAAAAATCGACAAGTTAATACGTTCGGGCCACAAAATTTTGTCTTTCAGAATACCTTTAGCGCCCCTGTCGGCTATGTAAACAGCACGGTATTGATAAATGACTCAGCGCCAGCAGAACCCGAGCAAATGGGGATTATGCTCAACGGAGGGGCCAGTGGCATCAGTTTAACTGTTGGGGAAAATGGTAAAATGATTGCCTCACTCGCGGGAACGGTCTATCAGCGTAAGGATGCAGAGCCTGGTGTGTTTGTGGTGTTACAGCAAGAGGGTACATCGGGCTTTGGTAATGCTGTTCGGGGGTTCCGACATGGTATTGATAAAATTGATTTGAGTGCCGTGGGGATTCGGAGTTTTAGTCAATTAACGGTGACGAAAAGAAACGCGGTGATTATTAATGGGCTTGCACTTATCCAGGGAATAAATGTTGACTCTTCAGTACTCAACGCTGAAGGGGAGAGTATCAACCTGATGTATTTGGATGGGTTGGATGTTGAACAACTCGATGCGAACGATTTTATTTTTTCAGCCACTGATGCCATGCAGGCGGATGCCCCCGTTATTGATAACGATGTGGCACAACTGATAACTATAATGCCTGATTTTGTTGATTCTAACCCTGAATTTGCTGGCGTTTATCCACAGCCTAAACTGCCTCAGTTCCTTGCTCATACCCTGACTGCAAGCAGCTATGTGTCATGAGCACGCGATTGGCTACCGCACTTAGATACCCACTCAGTTGAATGGGTATTTTTAATGTGGGTTTTTAATAATTTTGCTTATGGTTTATTTTACCTGCGCGTTTCTTACATCTTTGCCTGCTTCCCAAATGCGGTATTTCACATCAACTCCTTTTGGTACATAAACCACGATCGGTAGGCGACTATTATAGCGCTGCATAGCGGCGTCCCCCAGATTGGCGGCGACAAATTGTGGATGGCGGCTGTTATCAGGGCATGCCATCATCGTCGAAGCGGGTGGTGAGATCTTATCCATTACCAGATAGTCAAAGCCCCAGCCAGATAAGGTTCTGGTTTCCAGCGTGCCGCCGAGCATATGGCGGTTGCAATCAACTTCCAGCGTCTTGCCAATCAGTAACTCTACTTTAAAACGGGTTTCATCTTGCTGTGGTTCAAGGAAAATCACCTGACGGCTCATGCCTTTTTCAGGCTGCGGGTATGGTGCAATTTTATCTAACGGCTGCTGAGGATCGAGTGGCTGGGGTGTCGCCGCCATGGTACTGGCCGATACTGCCATTAGCAGACTGGTTATTGCGATTGGAAGTTTTTTCATGTTTGTCCCTATGATTTATCAGGTAATACCGGCTGCAAAATACCACACAACAAGATGGTAGATTACAGGTGAAATCTGACGTGTTCCCGATGAGGAATAAGCTAAGCTTATGTTTTGGCGGCGTAACAGGCAAGTAATGTGGTGACGAATTGGGCGATAAAATATCTTATGCGGTATATAACCAAGGCCCATCCAGACCTTGGCATCAAAGCTCTATTTCAATATCACCCACCGCCTGGCAGCAACAGGGCAGAATTTCACCGCTCTGAATAAACGCCAGTGGTTGCTGATGATAGCTAACTTCGCCTTTTAGTAACCGCAGGCGGCAAGAGCCGCAATAGCCAGAGCGGCATTGGTATTCGATCGGTACCTGATGGTGCTCGAGGGTTTCCAGCAGATTGCGGCTATCAGCAGGGCGATTAAGTTGAACACCACTGGTGCTCAACGTCACAGTATCCCCGTCATCTTTCAAGCTGCAGGGGTGTTGGCTGCCATCACTTACCCAAGTCATTGAGTTATCTCAACTCCGTGGGTTCATTCTGTTGCCGCCTACCTGCAACTCGAAAGCTATTGGGGATGGATTTCATGGATTACAGCTCGAAATCACTCAGGTCGTCAGCACTGACTTCTGAATCAATTTGACCGACCAGATAAGAGCTGACTTCAACTTCTTGCGGTGCCACCTGTACGTTATCGGAGACTAACCAGGAGTTGATCCATGGAATCGGGTTGGTTCGAGTAGCAAACGGCACACCCAGACCTACCGCCTGCATGCGGATATTGGTGATGTATTCCACGTACTGGCACAGAATCTCTTTGTTCAGACCAATCATTGAACCGTCACGGAACAGGTATTCAGCCCACTCTTTCTCTTGTTGCGCAGCCAGAACGAACAGGTCATAACACTGTTGTTGACACTCTTCGGCAATTTCGGCCATCTCCGGGTCATCTTCGCCAGAACGCATCAAATTAAGAATATGCTGGGTACCGGTTAAATGCAGGGCTTCATCGCGGGCAATCATTTTGATGATTTTGGCATTGCCTTCCATCAATTCGCGCTCCGCAAAAGCAAAGGAGCAGGCGAAACTGACATAAAAACGGATGGCTTCCAGCGCATTGACGCTCATCAGACACAGATAAAGCTGTTTTTTCAGCTCATGCAAATTGACGACGACAGTTTTACCATTAACTTGATGGGTGCCTTCCCCCAGCAGGTGGTAGTAGCTGGTCATTTCGATCAAATCATCATAATAGGCTGAGATATCTTTTGCGCGTTTGAGGATCTCTTCGTTGGTCACGATATCATCGAAAACTATCGACGGATCATTCACGATATTACGGATGATATGGGTGTACGAGCGTGAGTGGATGGTTTCTGAGAATGACCAGGTTTCCACCCAGGTTTCCAGTTCTGGAATTGAGATAAGCGGCAGTAAGGCAACGTTAGGGCTGCGGCCCTGAATTGAGTCCAGCAAGGTCTGGTATTTCAGGTTGCTGATAAAAATGTGTTTTTCATGATCTGGCAGTGCGTTGTAATCGATACGATCACGGGAGACATCTATCTCTTCTGGACGCCAGAAAAATGACAATTGCTTCTCAATCAGTTTTTCGAAAATAGCGTGTTTTTGCTGGTCGAAACGCGCCACGTTAACGGATTGACCAAAGAACATCGGTTCGAGCAACTGGTTATTTTTATTTTGCGAAAAAGTGGTATAGGCCATGATTTCCTCAGGGGACAACAATGCAAGGGCAAATGAAGAATGGCCCGGCGATAACCGTATTTGCGATTATCGCGTAGGGCCAGAACTATAAATCAGATCTTACATGCGCCGCCTTCACAGTCATCATCACCCGGCTGACTTTGAATATCTTCCTGCACATCATCAGCACCGTCGCGGGTGTTTTGATAGTAAAGGGTCTTCACACCAAATTTGTAGGTGGTCAGCAAATCTTTCAGCAACTGCTTCATCGGCACTTTGCCAGATGGGAAGCGGGTTGGGTCATAATTGGTGTTAGCTGAAATCGCCTGATCGACGAATTTCTGCATTAAGCCGACCAGTTGCAGGTAACCATCATTATTTGGCATATCCCACAGCAGTTCGTAAGCATCTTTCAAACGCTCATATTCAGGCACAACCTGGCGTAAAATGCCATCTTTCGAGGCTTTGATACTGACGTAACCACGCGGTGGCTCGATACCATTAGTGGCATTCGAGATCTGCGAAGACGTTTCAGATGGCATCAGCGCAGACAGTGTGGAGTTACGCAGGCCGTGAGTCTTAATATCGTTACGCAGCGTTTCCCAATCGTAGTGCAGTGGCTCGTTGCTGATGGCATCCAAATCTTTCTTATAGGTATCGATCGGCAGAATGCCCTGCGAATAGGTGGTTTCATTGAACCACTGGCAGGCACCTTGCTCACGAGCCAACGCGTTAGAGGCTTTCAGCAAGTAGTACTGAATCGCTTCGAAGGTGCGGTGAGTCAGGTTATTAGCGCTGCCATCGGAATAACGCACGCCATTCTTCGCTAAGTAATAAGCAAAGTTAATCACCCCAATACCTAAGGTGCGACGGCCCATCGCGCCACGCTGTGCGGCGGCAATAGGGTAATCCTGGTAATCGAGCAAGGCATCCAGCGCACGTACAGCCAGTACCGCCAACTCTTCTAAATCGTCAAGGCTATCAATGGCACCTAAGTTGAAGGCAGACAGGGTGCAGAGCGCAATTTCGCCATTCTCGTCATTGATGTCATTGAGTGGTTTGGTTGGTAATGCAATTTCCAGACACAGGTTTGACTGCCGCACGGGGGCAATTTTCGGGTCAAACGGGCTGTGGGTGTTGCAGTGGTCAACGTTCTGAATATAGATACGGCCAGTCGAAGCACGTTCTTGCATCATCAGAGAGAATAACTCAACCGCTTTTACCCGTTGCTTACGGATGCTGCTGTCTTGTTCGTATTGGGTATAAAGGCGTTCAAACTCATCCTGATCAGCGAAGAACGCGTCATATAGCCCCGGTACATCCGATGGGCTAAACAGGGTGATATCTTCACCTTTTAGCAGGCGTTGATACATCAGTTTGTTGATTTGGACGCCGTAATCCATATGGCGCACGCGGTTGCCTTCAACACCACGGTTGTTCTTCAACACCAGTAGGCTTTCAACTTCCAGATGCCACATCGGGTAGAATAACGTGGCAGCACCTCCACGCACGCCACCCTGCGAACAGGATTTCACCGCAGTCTGGAAGTGTTTATAGAACGGGATACAACCGGTATGGAAAGCTTCACCACCACGGATTGGGCTACCTAACGCACGGATACGACCCGCATTGATACCGATACCGGCACGCTGTGACACATATTTAACAATGGCACTGGAGGTGGCATTGATAGAATCCAGGCTGTCACCACACTCGATTAACACACAAGAGCTGAACTGACGAGTTGGGGTACGCACCCCTGACATAATCGGTGTCGGCAGCGAAATCTTAAAGGTTGAAACCGCATCATAGAAGCGTTTCACGTAATCGAGACGAGTTTCGCGCGGGTAGTTAGAGAACAGGCAGGCGGAAACCAGAATGTACAGGAATTGGGCACTTTCATAGATCTCACCGCTGACGCGGTTCTGCACCAGATATTTACCCTCCAACTGCTTAACCGCAGCGTAGGAGAAGTTCATATCGCGCCAATGGTCGATGAAAGTGTCCATCTGTTCGAATTCTTCTGCAGTATAATCTTCCAGCAGATGCTTGTCGTATTTACCCATTTCCACCATTTTCGCGACATGATCGACGAGTTTTGGCGGTTCAAACTGGCCATAAGCTTTTTTGCGCAGATGGAAAATAGCCAGACGCGCAGCCAGATACTGATAGTCAGGCGCATCGCGCGAGATAAGATCGGCCGCTGCTTTGATGATAGTTTCATGGATATCGGCAGTCTTAATGCCATCATAAAACTGAATGTGTGAACGCAATTCTACTTGAGAGACCGAGACGTTATGTAAACCTTCTGCGGCCCAGTCGATGACCCGGTGGATTTTATCCAGATTGATGCGTTCTTTGCTGCCATCGCGTTTAGTAACAAGTAGGCTTTGGTTCATGTGTTCTTGACCTTTTATCCCCGTTCTTCATGTACAAACAGCACAAATTTACACTCTCTATGATTACGAAAATCATTGAGGCTGTAGTGTATTGTTTAGTATGTAAACACTATATGTAGGGGGTGGGTAGTGGATAGATAACAAGATAGTGAGTATTGCGGCTTTTGGCAAGTGAACAAGATCGCTTAATTGTGTGGATAACTTGGGGGTGAATTGTTACGAAACGCTCTCAGACTGCGCCATCACTGGATCTTACCTACTGTCGCTTTGGGGGATAAGATTTTACTGAAAACCTTAAAAAGTGGATCGTTTGCCGGTTTATTAAACATTAGGAAAATCCCCTTCATCTTTCGCGCCGTAGCGGTGTTGGCTATCCTCACTCACCCCAGTCACTTAGTGGACTAAGCTCCTGGGAATTAATGAGCCTCATCCTTGAGGCTCACCCTACGGGCTAGCATAAATGCTGTTCAAATCGGTTCCCGACCAATTTGTTGTTCAGTTGCCGCCTTGCTACAACGCGAAATCTATCGGGTATTGTTTGATTTTTACACTACCCACGCGATGAATTTATTCGCTATCTCGTTGAGTATGCACCATATAATTCACATCAACATTACCGCCAAGCTTAAAACGATCTGTTATCGGATTGTAATGTAGCCCGATAATGTGGCGCTCACGCAACAGGGTTTGATCAACCCAGCCGATAAGTTCTGATGGGCGAATAAATTTTTTCGAATCATGGGTGCCTTTCGGAACCATTTTCAATATATATTCTGCACCGACCACGGCCATCAGCCAGGATTTGGTATTGCGGTTAATAGTTGAGAAGAATACGTGGCCACCGGGTTTGACCAATTGAGCGCAGGCGCGGATAACCGAGGCGGGATCTGGCACGTGTTCGAGCATCTCCATGCAGGTCACCACATCGTAGTGTTGTGGATGCGCTTGCGCGTGGCTTTCAACTGTTTCTTGCACATAATCCAGTTTGGTACCGGTTTCCAGCGCATGTAGGCGAGCCACTTGCAACGGCTCATAGCCCATGTCCAGACCGGTGACGTGTGCCCCTTCCCGAGCCATGCTTTCGGCCAAAATTCCACCACCGCAACCGACATCCAGCACTTTCTTATCAAAAATACCGCCAGAGCGCTGTAAAATGTAATCAAGACGCAGCGGGTTAATGCGATGAAGAGGTTTGAATTCACCTTCTAAATCCCACCAGCGAGAGGCAACTGCCTCAAATTTAGCGATTTCTTGCTCGTCGACATTCTGATGGCTAGCTGTGTTATCTACACGCATGGAGAGTTCTCACTGTTCTGTTTCTTTGCGCAGATTATACATGTTCCCTTTCAATTGACGCAGAATAATACCGTTAAGTTAGGCGGATAAGCCCGACATAAAGTCGTTTCGACAAACATCACGTAGTTTCGCCAAAATCTGGGTTTTGTGATATAGTTTCGTACCTTTAAATCCGGTAATTAGTAGAGGGATAGCGGCTCAATGAGCGACCTTGCCAGAGAAATAACACCGGTCAACATCGAGGAAGAGCTGAAAAGCTCCTATCTGGATTATGCGATGTCCGTTATTGTCGGACGTGCTTTACCAGATGTCCGGGATGGACTGAAACCGGTGCACCGTCGCGTACTGTATGCGATGAATGTACTGGGTAATGACTGGAATAAACCATACAAAAAATCGGCCCGTGTAGTCGGGGACGTTATCGGTAAATATCACCCGCATGGTGACAGCGCGGTCTACGACACAATAGTGCGTATGGCCCAGCCGTTCTCACTGCGCTATATGCTGGTGGATGGGCAGGGCAACTTCGGTTCCGTCGATGGCGATTCTGCTGCGGCGATGCGTTATACCGAAATCCGTATGTCTAAAATTGCTCACGAATTGTTAGCGGATTTAGAAAAAGATACCGTTGACTTCGTGCCTAACTATGATGGTACGGAACAGATCCCCGCAGTCATGCCAACCCGAATCCCTAACCTGTTGGTTAACGGTTCGTCAGGTATTGCCGTAGGGATGGCAACCAATATTCCGCCACATAACCTGTCTGAGGTTATTGATGGCTGTCTGGCCCTGATCGAAGATGAAAACATCACCATTGAAGGGTTGATGGAGTTCATTCCGGGTCCAGACTTCCCAACAGCCGCCATTATTAATGGTCGCCGTGGTATTGAAGAGGCTTATCGTACTGGCCGTGGCAAGGTCTATATCCGTGCCCGTGCTGAAGTTGAAGCTGACGCGAAAACCGGCCGTGAAACCATTATTGTTCACGAGATCCCGTATCAGGTGAACAAAGCGCGGTTGATTGAGAAAATCGCTGAGCTGGTCAAAGAGAAACGCGTAGAAGGCATCAGCGCGTTACGTGATGAGTCTGATAAAGACGGCATGCGTATCGTGATTGAGATTAAACGTGACGCCGTCGGGGAAGTGGTTCTAAATAACCTCTATTCACTGACGCAACTTCAGGTGACTTTCGGTATCAATATGGTGGCTCTGTCCCAAGGGCAGCCTAAATTGCTTAACCTGAAAGACATTCTGGTTGCATTTGTGCGCCACCGCCGTGAAGTGGTGACGCGTCGTACCATTTTTGAACTGCGTAAAGCACGTGACCGCGCGCACATCCTTGAAGCATTGGCAATTGCACTGGCTAATATCGATCCGATTATCGAATTGATCCGCCGTGCCGCCACTCCTGCTGAAGCAAAAGCGGGCTTGATTGCCAATTCATGGGAATTAGGCAACGTGGCATCAATGTTGGAACGTGCCGGTGATGACGCTGCCCGCCCTGAGTGGCTGGAAGCTGAATACGGTATCCGTGACGGCAGATATTTCCTCACCGAGCAACAAGCTCAGGCAATCTTGGATCTGCGTTTGCAGAAACTGACGGGCCTGGAGCATGAAAAACTGCTGGATGAGTATAAAGAGCTGTTGACCTTAATTGGTGAGTTGATCTTTATTCTGGAAAACCCGGATCGCCTGATGGAGGTTATCCGCGAAGAATTGGTTGCTATCAAAGAGCAATATAACGACGCACGTCGTACTGAGATAACGGCTAATACTTCCGACATCAACATCGAAGATCTGATTAATCAGGAAGATGTGGTTGTGACGCTGTCCCATCAGGGCTACGTCAAATATCAACCGCTGACGGATTACGAAGCTCAGCGCCGTGGTGGTAAAGGTAAGTCGGCTGCCCGCATCAAAGAAGAAGACTTCATTGATCGTCTGTTGGTTGCCAATACCCATGATACTATTTTGTGCTTCTCCAGCCGTGGCCGTCTCTATTGGATGAAGGTCTATCAGTTGCCGGAAGCCAGCCGTGGTGCACGTGGTCGTCCGATCGTCAACTTATTGCCGCTTGAGCCAAATGAGCGTATTACCGCCATTCTGCCAGTGCGGGAATATGAAGAAGGCCGTCACATCTTTATGGCGACCGCCAGCGGCACCGTGAAGAAAACCGCTTTGACCGAGTTCAGTCGTCCACGCAGCGCCGGTATTATTGCCGTCAATCTGAATGAAGGCGATGAGCTGATTGGTGTGGATCTGACCGATGGCAGCAATGAAGTCATGCTGTTCTCTGCATTGGGTAAAGTGGTTCGCTTCCCTGAGTCACAGGTCCGTTCGATGGGCCGTACTGCGACCGGTGTACGTGGTATCAACCTCAATGGTGATGATCGGGTTATTTCTCTGATTATCCCACGTGGTGATGGCGAAATCTTGACTGTGACTGAAAACGGTTATGGTAAGCGTACCGCAGTGGAAGAGTACCCAACCAAGTCCCGTGCGACTCAGGGTGTTATCTCCATTAAAGTCAGTGAGCGTAATGGTAAGGTTGTGGGGGCTGTTCAGGTGGCTCCGACTGACCAGATCATGATGATCACCGATGCGGGTACTCTGGTACGTACTCGCGTATCTGAGGTGAGTGTCGTGGGGCGTAATACCCAAGGTGTGACGCTGATCCGTACCGCAGAAGATGAGCATGTCGTTGGTCTGCAACGTGTTGCTGAGCCAGAAGAGGATGATGAAATCCTTGATGGCGAATCATTAGAAGGTGAAGAGGGCGGCGAAGACGATGCTGCACTGAATACACCAGAAGATGAAGATGCTGCTGATGAAGCAGAAGAAGGCGATGCTGAAGATGAGGACGACAACGTATAATGCGTTGTTGAAAACAAGAGCCAGCTTACGAGCTGGCTTTTTTATGGGCTATTGGTAGTGTATTCTGTTGCTCATGCAGCCTGTCTGGCCCTACTTTCCACCCTGGAATCAGATTGAAATATCTCTCTTCATTTCGCACGACACTGAAAATATCCCGTTACTTGTTTCGGGTATTGGCCATTATGTTATGGTCACTTGGTGCACTGTTGACCACTTTTTATATCCTGAACATCCTCAACGAGAAAAAATCTGACATCCGTCAGGAATATAATACTAACTTTGAGCAGGCTCAGAGCTACATCAGGCACTCTGCCGATATCATCCGCGATATCAAATATATGGCGGAAAACAGATTAAATCAGGATTCGGCGAGCAGTGATATCGCTGCTGGCGCTTTTATCAAAAACAAAACGACACCACAATATCATCCGCTTAATACCGGTGCGGATTGTGCTGCACTTAATTCGTCGCGCCACTCTTCATTAAGTTCTCTTAGTAACCTGATTCTGTACTGGAAAGAGAACTTTGCCGCAGCTTATGACCTTAACCGGATATTCTTTATTGGCAGCGACACGCTGTGCATGGTGGATTTCGATATTCGCAATACCCCGATGGAGCAGGAGAGTCTGCTTAAGTCATTGAATGAAAATATTTTAAAATATCGAGATGCAAAAAATCAGGATAAAGACAGCACGTTGTATTGGATAGTACCGGGTGTGCGGCCTGAAATTGGTACCTTATATGTCCTGACCCCCCTCTATGTGGGTAACAAGTTAGAGGCAATGGTGGGTACTGAGCAAACTATCCGCCTGGAGGATTTTATCTCTTCCGGGACATTGCCTGTCGGCGTGACATTACTTGATCAGGATAATGAGCCGGTATTACGGTTAGCAACAGGGGAACGGTATGCTTCGATGTTAGACGATTACCCTGATTCTCCGTCTTATTTTGGCTACGTTGATGACTACAACTCGCTTATTCTAAAAAAGAATTTACTGCCATCAACCCTCAGTATCGCTTATTCCTTGCCGGTTAGAACGATAATAGATACGTTCAAGTTATTGATTTTTAATGCATTTCTTCTGAACGCGCTTTCTGGTGTCGTGATCTTTACTCTGGCGTGGCTATTTGAGCGAAAAATGTTCCATCCAGCAGAAGATAACGCCTTGAGGCTGGAGGAACATGAACAGTTCAACCGCAAAATTGTCGCTTCGGCTCCAGTGGGCATTTCCATTCTGCGCATTAGTGACGGGACCAATATCCTCAGCAATGAATTGGCACATAACTATATTAATTTGCTGACGAACGAGGATCGCGAACGTATTACACGCATTATTTGTGAGCAGCAGGCGAACTTTGTCGATGTCATGACCAGCAATAACAATAATCTACAAATTAGCTTTGTTCACTCCCGTTATCGTAATGAAGATGTGGCTATCTGTGTGCTGGTTGACGTCAGCTCGCGGGTCAAAATGGAAGAGTCACTGCAAGAGATGGCGGCGGCGGCGGAGCAGGCCAGCCAATCAAAATCGATGTTTTTAGCCACGGTCAGCCATGAGTTGCGCACGCCGCTATATGGGATTATCGGTAACCTCGATTTGTTGCAAACCAAAGAGTTACCTCAGGGTGTTGAGCGGCTGGTGACGGCGATGAATAATTCGTCAGGCTTATTACTCAAAATTATCAGCGACATCCTCGATTTTTCTAAAATAGAATCTGAACAACTGAAAATTGAGCCGAGTGAGTTTTCTACCGTGGAGGTGATAACCCATATTACGGCTAACTATTTACCGCTGGTGGTCAAAAAACGCTTAGGTCTCTACTGCTTTATTGAGCCTGATGTGCCACGACAGATGCTCGGCGATCCTGTCCGTTTGCAACAGGTGATTTCTAACCTGTTGAATAATGCTATAAAATTTACAGATACTGGCTGTATTATCTTGGAAGTACGGGTGCGCGGTGATTATCTGGAATTCCGAGTGCGAGATACCGGCGTGGGGATTAATTCACGTGAGATTAACCAGTTATTTGATCCATTCTTTCAGGTCGGAACTGGGGTGCAGCGCCATTTTCAAGGGACTGGGCTAGGTCTGGCTATCTGTGAGAAGTTGGTCAACCTGATGGATGGCGATGTTGAAGTGGTTTCAGAGCTGGGAATGGGCAGTATTTTTGCTATCCGCATTCCATTATATTTTGCCGAAAATGGCAATCGGGCCAAAAATGCCGTGTTACCGCAAAGCGACCGTTGGCAAGGGAAAACCTTGTGGTTGGATATCCGCAATGCGCGGTTGGAAAGCTATTTACTTGATTTATTGCGTCATTTTGGAGCCACGATCCGGCGTTACAGTAATGAACAGACCTTGCAGGAGCAAGTGCTGATTTGTGATTACTTACCGCAAATAAACGCACCTCTATCGACGTGGATTCAAATCTCCATTGAGCACATTGGTCTGCCACAAGAGACGCGTCCAGGCTATTGGTTACTGAGCACATCGACCCTGCTAGAGATTATCCCGCTATTGGACCAGATATTGCTGGAACAACAATTAGTTGAGTGCGCGCCATTACAGTTGCCAGCACCGAAAGCAAATCAGGATGAGAATGCAGACTTGCAAATTCTGGTTGTGGACGATCATCCCATTAATCGCCGCTTGTTAGCCGATCAGCTCACCACCCTGGGCTACCAAGTGATTACCGCGAATGATGGGTTGGATGCTCTGGCAGTATTGAATGCCAATAATGTCGATATTGTACTGACTGACGTGAACATGCCAAATATGGATGGTTATCGTCTGACTCAGCGCCTGCGGCAGTTAAACCATCATTTCCCGATCATTGGCGTAACCGCCAATGCATTAGCTGAAGGCAAACAACGCTGTATTGAAGCAGGGATGGATAACTGTTTGTCCAAGCCAGTGACACTGGATACATTGCGCCAGATGTTGGTTTACTATAGCGACAAAGTCCGCCGTTCACGTTAAAGCCTTCGTACTTGAAGCCGCAGGGGTGTTAGCTGCACTCACGCACCCGAATCACTTACTTATGTAAGCTCATCGGGATTTATTCGTTTGCTGCCTACCTGCAACTCCAATTACTTTGGCTTATGCCTTGGTCTTGAAGCCGCAGGGGTGTTAGCTGCACTCATTACTTGGCCCATCCCTGGGCCTCGCCTCTGCGAGGTCGCTGCAAGCAGCGTTCAAATCTGCTCCTGGCAGATTTGTCACCCGAATCACTTACTTATGTAAGCTCATCGGGATTTATTCGTTTGCTGCCTACCTGCAACTCCAATTACTTTGGCTTATATCTTGGTCTTGAAGCCGCAGGGGTGTTGGCTGTTTAGGTCGTTTGGTTGTTATAACGAGAGTTAATGCATTAATAACTTGAATGGAAAAATGGATAAAAATAAGCCCGATGTCACTGAGCAAATTTTGCTGAGCAAGACCGGGCTTGAGAGTATATCGGTAGATAAAAATTATTGTTCTTTATCAACCTGACTAATGGTTACAGATGAAAGATAGTTTAACAGCGCGATATCATTATCTACGCCCAGCTTCAGCATCGCCGATTTCTTCTGGCTACTGATGGTTTTAATGCTGCGATTGAGTTTTCTGGCGATTTCAGTCACTAAGAAACCTTCAGCAAATAACCGTAAAACTTCACTCTCTTTCGGTGATAAACGTTTATCACCGTAACCATTAGCACTGATTTTCTCTAGCAGTTTAGCCACGCTCTCTGGGGTGAATTTCTTCCCTTTTTGTAGTGCGGCCAATGCCTTAGGCAAGTCGGCTGGTGCGCCTTGCTTTAATACTATCCCATCAATATCCAAGTCCAAAACTGAACTAAGAATAGCGGGGTTATTATTCATGGTCAGAACAATTATGGCTAAATCTGGGTAATGCCTTTTTATATATTTTATCAGAGTGATGCCATCACCGTACTTATCCCCAGGCATGGAGAGGTCGGTAATTAGCACATTGGCATCAAGTTTAGACAAACTGTTAATAAGCGCTGTAGAGTCTTCAAACTCCCCGACAACGTTTACCCATTCAATTTGCTCAAGCGACTTCCGGATGCCAAACAACACAATTGGATGGTCATCAGCAATAATTACATTAAGGTTGTTCATGGTTATGGGTTACCTTGCTGCAACAGTCTGGTGACGAAAGAATCAATTTGACTGATGCTATTTTCGATCTTCAACCGATCGCCATCTGCGATATGCTGTTCTAATGTTTCACATAGCTGTTTGCCAAGTATCAGGTTCAACATAGCAAATACGCCTTTCAATCGATGTGCTGTCTGCGAAAGCGATATGAAATCACGTTGCTGAACTTCAGTATACAGTTTCTTCAGATCTACCGGTACTGTCTCAACAAATAAGGAATAATAGTCACTGGACTTTAGTTGTTGCTCGTAGGTATTTATATCATCAGCAGCAATGGATTCAGACTCTTCAGGTGACTCATCTGATAAGATTCGTTGCTCGATTAATAATAATATTGCATCAATGACAGCGCTGCCCAAATTATAATTTACCCGAATATAATTATCCTGCAACTGCTGTAAACCCACCTCGTCGGAGACTAGCAATAAGGTAAAGTTATCATACTGTTGTGGGTTATCCGTTAAGGTTACATCGTAATCCCGCCCTGGCAAACGATCATCCGCGACAATGCAATTGGCACCGAATGAATTCAATAACGTGGTGATGATTGAACGTACTTCTTCTGAAGTTATATCTAATAGCGCTGTAACTCCGTCCAATAATTTTTCTTGCTCCTCCACTTGTTCATTTTGGATAGCCATGGTTACACGGATAGTATAGCGAGTACCTATATCTACTTTACTGCGAATCTCAAGTTGGCCGTTTAATTTCTTACATAATTGGTTACATAAAAAGAATGTTAACCCCGAGCCATGGTTGTATCGGTCAACCAATGTTTGACTGAGGAAAGGATAATTAAGATTACTGATCTCTTCATCAGAAATACCGACACCAGTATCGGTTATCTGGATAATCAGTTGTTCTGGATGCCCGGGTTCGTGGCCAACATTGAGCGTGATTTTCCCATAAGCTGTGGTGATAACAGAATAATGCAGTAGCAGCGACAGTATTTTACGTAAGATTTTTTCATCGCCGATGTAATCCTGATCGATATTGACATGATAGTGATTAAACAGCGTTAAACCTTTCTGATTTATCGCAGGCAGTACCTCTAGCAGTAGCGCATCGATTAATGCTGATAGAGAGAAGGCTCCCTGTTCAGGCTGCCAGTCCTGAGTCTCCAGCCGCGTTAGGAGGGTAATGTTATCTATCAACTCGGCGATAGTGTCAGTTTGCGCGACCAATTTGGCCTTCAGCGCATGCTGTTGCTGTAAGTCGGTGGTGTTCTGGAGCTCATGGGCTATCTGATTGAGGTTGTTGATAGGTTGATTCAGCTCAATCCCCAGGTTGTGCAACATCAATTTGCGGGCTTGCAGGTTTTTGTCGTATTCACGCCTTGCTTGTTGCAGCTTTTTATTTACCAGTACCTCTTTATCCTGATCATGAAGCAGGAACAGATAGGTTTCTGGTGAAATCTGGCTGCGGAACATCCGAATCTCATAAACTTCATTATTTACCGTGCCCTGAATCACCCCGTGGTGCTGTTCCGCCATATGAGCAATTTTTTGCAGATTTAGATGGGGCATCAGATTATCGGCAATCTGGTTACTGGCGACTACAGTGCTGTTGCTGAAGTTATAGACCAATAACCCTTGTGGCAGGCTGGTAATAATCTCCTGACTCAGTGATTTCTGTGTTTCTAACTGTTCGACCATATCTGCACTTGGGCGCACATATTGGCGGCGCATAAAATAGATGCCTAAAACAGCCAGTACTAGCAACAATATATTGGACAAAAGGAGCCAAAAGTTGTTTCTCAGCAAATCAATGGCTAACCCCCCGACCGGGACACGATAGACAATTTTCAGCGCGGCATTTGCCAGAGGGGCTGAAAATTCTAGCCAGGAACCATTCAATGCCACGCTGGTTGCTACAATGTCCTCGGGCGCCATACCTTCATTAATGGGGGTCTTATCTTGTTGCAGCAAAAAGTTAGAACGCGCCATATTGGAAGGTATTAAGTCATTAATTGGTAAGTCAAAAGCGATAACGGTAGCCAAATGTCCAGGATGGTTAAATGTGGTTCTCAGCGTAAAATAGTAGGCGTTCTGAAAGCGAAATTTACGTAACGGTGAGAAACTTTCACGTTCGTCTAAGGTATTGGCCTGTTGCAACATTTCCGCGCGCCGAGATTCAGCAGCAACGGTCAGGTAACTTTCTTTAAAACGCGAAGTGACTTCTTTTAATGCCTGGGTGGTGATAAGTGTCAGACTATTATCTTGGCCGTTAAGATAATACATCGAGTAGGTATCATTTTGTGACCCCCAATGGCTATCAAGATAGTCAGATATCTGCAAGATCATCGGCAGTGTTGCTGGCTCGTGATTGCCAAAAATAACCGAGTCAGTTTTTCTGCGCGGCTTTTCGATATAGTAAATATCAGGGCGTAGCCGGACCTCTTGTGCGGAGAGGATACTTTTCTCAGACATATTGGGGTTATTGGCTAAATCGTATATCTGATAGGTATGATAGCGGTAATCATCGATACGTTGTTGCAGGCCCGCGGCGATAGTCGTTAGCGCGTATTTTTTTTCTGCCAGATAGGCATTGGTATAGTTGTAGCTATACAGGCCCATCGTGACGAGCAGCAGGACGATAAACAGCCAGAAACAGCGAGTGATATTCGCAGAACTGGTAGATAACGAGTTATTTTGCATAACGATAATGCATATTCCTTGATTAGCGCGTGACGGCTCTGGCGCTGGCAGTGACGGTCAGTAATAGTAACGCCACACAGCCAAAAGCCACCGATAAATTGCTTAATTGTGCGACAAACCCAATTGCCGCAGGCCCGGCTAAAATCCCGGCGTATCCGATGGTGGTAATCGATGCTACCGCCAAATTGGCTGGCATCACGGTTTGATTACCGGCGGCGGTAAATAAGATAGGCACGACATTGGATGCCCCAAGCCCTACGAGCATAAAGCCCAAAAGAGCGGCAATTGAGCTATCAACGCTTATCGCAATGATAATCCCAAGCGCAGCACACAGACTCCCACCTAATAATACCTTGTATCGGCCCAATCCGTTGACAATCCGATCGCCATTCAAACGCCCGAGTGTCATGGCGATGGCAAATACCGCATACCCCATTCCTGCTTGTGAGGGGTCCATACCGCGCAGTGTAGTCAGGAAAACCGCACTCCAGTCAAGCATCGAGCCTTCGGCCAGAAACATAACAAAGCACAGGAAGCCAATAAACATCACCCAACCGCGCGGCAAAACAAACAGTGGCCCGTCATGGGCTTCTCCGCTACCTCGTAGCAAATTCTTATTGGCAGTGAGCAGGAGAACAATCATTAGCACCACGGTAGCGATAATCGCCGCCAATGGGCTTAGCCCCAACCATAATAAAGCACTCACGCCACCGGCACCGGCAATCCCTCCGACACTAAACAGACCGTGGAAACCGGACATCATGGCCCGGCCACTGGCTTTTTCAACAATAACCGCCTGAATATTCATGGCGACATCTATTATGCCCATAGCAGCACCGAATACGAGCAGAGCGAGAGCCATCGTCACCGGGGTATTCATCAGGACTAACAAGGGAAGAGCGAGGCACAGCACTGCCCCTGCCAGTAAAATCACTGGGCGGCAACCCCATTTTGCCGTTAGTACCCCGGTCAGGGGCATTGCCAGCATCGAACCGATACCAATACACAATAGCAGTAAGCCCAACGACGCATCGTTAAGACCGATACGCGCTTTGGCAAAAGGCACCAGAGGGGCCCAAGCGGCCATACCCAATCCGGCAATAAAGAATGCCAGTCGGGTCGAGACTTGCTGTGCAACACCTGGCTGCAATGTTTGTTGGAGTACTTTGGTGGTCATGAGGTATCAGATCTGCGATTGAAACGAACAAGTGATATTGACAGACGTTTCTATCACAAAGAGAAATGCGGGTCGAAGGGATTTGTCTGGATTAGTAGAATAGTTGCTTTTTATATACGGTTGCTGCGGGTACCCCATGACTCTAAGCCCCATATATGCATGGCATAGCTGGCTTCTCTTTAGCTACTCATTAGGCCAAAATGTGGTTTTTATCATCCTAAATACACCTCAGGATAGCCGTATCACTCAATAAGATTGTGGCTTAAAATCAAAAATGATTAGCCGAGGGTTATTTCTAGTAGAGGGTGAACCGTTCAATTATCGATTGTTGATGAATAATTGAACGGTCATCCATAGGGCATTATAATCACTGATCGGATACTTTTAAGCTATTTGTGCTTAAATAAAATCATGAAACTATATTATTCGGCTACTATTTCATCTTGTTAATACGCG
>NZ_JAZGQA010000579.1:0-238 GCF_048593855.1 Yersinia sp. 2542 StPb PI | reverse complement strand
GATTAAACTTTATTTAAAGTTAAAGTAGCCTACAGTTTTATACGTGATAGTTATGATTAACATCAGCGGTGTGGCGGATTTGAATAGTAAGAAATACTAAAATGTCAACACAGTTATAGGAGTGGAAAAATAACGAGTCGCCACTCACCGATCTCATTGTCTCCTGTTCCTATTATTTGCTAAAAAATGAATTTTCCTACAAAAAATCACAGGGATCCCAATGTGTTTATATTGCTAC
>NZ_JAZGQA010000578.1:0-239 GCF_048593855.1 Yersinia sp. 2542 StPb PI | reverse complement strand
AAATGTTTGCCTAAATGCCTCAACTAATAACATACCTTGCAAGTGTTTACCTGATTGATGATCACCCATTAACTCACAGCGCTCATCAATCATAAGTGGTAAGTTATAAATATCTTTATCGACCTTTTGGGCTTTGCCGATCAGGATATTATGCTCTTCTTTCTTATGGGTATAACTATTACTACCTTGTGGATATCTCTCTTGTAATAACATATGTAAGTCAATATTGCTGACCTGTT
>NZ_JAZGQA010000577.1:0-241 GCF_048593855.1 Yersinia sp. 2542 StPb PI | reverse complement strand
AACGCATGATGGTAAAAAGAGTCGTTATGGTAAACTCAAGAGTCACACTGAAATTAAAAATATAAAATTCGATGCTAAATATACCGTTAAAATATTAGTTCCAGCAAGTTATATAATATTTAGACGAATAGATATCAAGGGAGTGGCAACAAGAAAAAATATGAAAGTTATTTCTTTTTTACTTAAGAAATCAATTGTGGATGATATAGATAAATTTCATACTATTAATTTAAAATGTGAT
>NZ_JAZGQA010000576.1:0-241 GCF_048593855.1 Yersinia sp. 2542 StPb PI | reverse complement strand
CCCTTTATTTAAGTTTCGGAGTAAAAAACTATATATCTTCTAATTTGTGGCGTATGTTGCTGTATTGTTGATCTTGAAATAGAATAAATGCTGTTTTTAGGGTGTTTGTGTGGTTGTCATTAGGTATGTTTAGGTGCCATCGGTACGATTTAAATTTTTATGTTGAGAGTTACCGAGATACCAGCAATATCTCCCGAGGGGATTTATGAACAAAAGTGTCATGGTGGTTATTCATGAAAAA
>NZ_JAZGQA010000575.1:0-241 GCF_048593855.1 Yersinia sp. 2542 StPb PI | reverse complement strand
ACTGCTCTACCAACTGAGCTAACGACCCATTATGTATGCTGCTAATGACAATTCAGTGCCTGTCGTGCGGGATTACTCGCACTTCGGGTACTTTTTAGACAAAACAGGAAGAAAAATCTTTGCACTGATTTCAACTTCGTACATTCAAACCGGCGTGCGGGGAGAATGGTGGGTCGTGCGGGATTCGAACCTGCGACCAATTGATTAAAAGTCAACTGCTCTACCAACTGAGCTAACGACC
>NZ_JAZGQA010000574.1:0-241 GCF_048593855.1 Yersinia sp. 2542 StPb PI | reverse complement strand
CGACACCGCTTTCAGTGCCGATCAGGCGGATTTTACCGGCGTACATGCCACCCAAATTGGCGACATCCACCGCCACGATAGGGCGGGCGCTGCCATCGTCGGCTTTGGTGGTAATATTTTGGTGCGCGGCGTCAACCTGATTGCGTCCGGCGGTGACTTTTAGATCATTGGCCCAGAGACCGGCATTGACTTTAACCGAACGGGCAATCAGGTCGGTATGGTCCTGACGACTGCTGTCCAG
>NZ_JAZGQA010000573.1:0-241 GCF_048593855.1 Yersinia sp. 2542 StPb PI | reverse complement strand
GCCTGATTGGCGATGCGTTGCAGTGGCAACCAGCGGGGTAAAGGCTCTGCGCCACTGATTTTTATACGATCAATGGCAAAGCAGGGCTTTTCAACCGGAAAGACAATCCGGTCCAAAGTGGCCGCCGGTGCCGATAAGCGCACATCCGGTGTAGAGGGGGCCAAACGCTCTTCCAGTGCCCGTTGCCGGGCCTGTTGATGGATACTTTGCTCAACGGGGGGGAATTCCGCACCATAACTGG
>NZ_JAZGQA010000572.1:0-243 GCF_048593855.1 Yersinia sp. 2542 StPb PI | reverse complement strand
CGCCAACAGCAGAGTTTCAGGATGATTTTCAGAGGCAAGATCGTAGGGTTGAATTATTGCAAGATCGTGCAACATCGGTTGAAATACATTTGCTTGATGGGCTTTCTTATTTTACACCTTATTTCTTTGATAAATTTCCATTAATAGATGAAGTTGGAGTGTCACGGGGGGTTATCTTACATGCCAGGCCTGTAACTGATATAATGTTAACTCGCCTAAATAAAATAAAAGTCCCCACCTCAC
>NZ_JAZGQA010000571.1:0-244 GCF_048593855.1 Yersinia sp. 2542 StPb PI | reverse complement strand
TGCGCTTTTCTTTAGGTCTATATTGTGAATTTACTAATTAATTGTAACTTATGAAGTTCAATATCTGAACGCACCCCCATTTTTCTCATTGCAGAACGCTTATGTCCACTGATAGTTTTTTCACTTCTATTTAACATCCTAGCAATGGTCATCCCGCTAAAACCAATGCTTACAAGATCAATGATTTTTCGCTCACAATCAGTTAACTTCAGAGGTTTAGAAACATTATCAATCGTTGAGTTTT
>NZ_JAZGQA010000570.1:0-248 GCF_048593855.1 Yersinia sp. 2542 StPb PI | reverse complement strand
CCTGTCTTGTAAAGCGAAGAGACATTAGCATTAAGCACAAAAAGTTAAAACGGTAAACTTGTAGAAACATAGGTATAAACAGGTAATCAATTGTAACAGAATGTGTTTAATGGAACTTTCCGTAACTGATTGATTATATTTATTTTTAGGTAATTGCATATAACCAAAATAGTGCATGAGCACCAAAATGGTGCGAAAACATTTCAGTTTGTTTCTTTTTTGTTCTATTCGGATATCATATTTGTGAA
>NZ_JAZGQA010000056.1:0-24472 GCF_048593855.1 Yersinia sp. 2542 StPb PI | reverse complement strand
CATTAAAAAAGTGTCCTCCGCAAAGGTAATGTCGATGAATAACAATAAAAGACCTATCACCGGCTCACTAAGCCGCCGTGAATTTATTCAAACATCCGCCGCAGTCACCGGGGCTGCGGCTATTGCCGGTTCTATCACCCTTCCTTTTTCAGTACATGCCGCGCCAGAAGAGCACGCAGCAACAACAGAAGAAACCATTAAATACAGTGCTTGTCTGGTCAACTGCGGTAGCCGCTGCCCACTAAAAGTACATGTGAGAAATGGCGAAATTATTAAGATTGCTAATGAAGCAATTTATGATGACTCCACCTTTGGTGAGCATCAAATTCGCCCCTGTTTACGTGGCAGATCGGTAAGATGGAAAACATATAATCCGGATCGAGTAAAATATCCCATGCTGCGTGTTGGCAAACGCGGCGAAGGTAAATTTAAACGTATCAGTTGGGATGAAGCTACCACTATTGTGGCTGATAATCTAAAAAGAACCATTGCACAATACGGCAACGAAGCAATTTATTATCAATATGGTTCTGGTTCGACCGGCGCTAATTTACAAGGCCGCAATGCCTGTAAAAGAATGCTGAGCTTGCTAGGTGGTTTTCTCGATCAACACGGTACTTATTCCACCGCCCAAATAAATACGGTAATGCCGTATATCTATGGCAATGCAGACGAAACTTTGCTGGATGAAATTAAAAACTCAGACCTGGTGGTTATGTTTGGCCATAATCTGGCAGAGACTCGGATGTCGGGCGGCGGGCAATATATCGAAACCGTTCATGCTCTGGGGCAAAGCAAAGCCAAAGTCATTATTATCGATCCACGGATGACCGACAGCGTAACGACCCTCAATGCAGAATGGGTCCCCATCTTCCCAGGTACCGATGCCGCGCTGGTGGCGGCATTAGGACATGTATTAATTAAAGAAAATCTGACTGATGAAGATTTCCTGGCACAATATTGTGTCGGCTGGGATGCCACAACATTACCCGCCTCAGCCCCCGCCAATGGTTCTTACAAAGACTATATTTTAGGTAACGGCCTCGACGGGGTAGAAAAAACACCGCAATGGGCCAGTGAGATAACCGGTATTGCGCCAACGCGGATTATTCAATTAGCCCGCGAGTTGGGAAATGCCCGTGCAGCATGGATATCACAAGGTTGGGGGATTCAGCGCAGTGCTAATGGCGAACAGGCGGCGCGCGCTATTATGATGTTGCCATTGATGACTGGTAATATTGGCCGCGCCGGAACCAATACTGGAGCCTGGGGCGGGAATGTGAAATATCCGGTGCCGGGATTCAGTATTCCGAACCCAGTGAAGACTGCTATTCCCTGCTTTATGTGGACCGATGCTATTTTTCGTGGCACTGAAATGACAGCGAAAAATGCGCATGTGAAGAATAAAGATAAACTTGATACCAATATTAAGTTTATGTGGAACTACGCCAGTAATGTTATCGGCAATCAGCATTCTGATCTGAATAAAACCCACCGCATTTTACAAGATGAATCACTGTGCGAGTTTATTTTGGTGTGGGAAAACCACATGACCAACTCTGCCAAATATGCTGATTTATTACTGCCCGATGTCACCTCAGTTGAATCAAATGATTTAATTGATAACTCCTACGCCAGTGGGGCTTATCACTACGTCACACGGTTGCAAAATGCGATCGAGCCGCTGTGGGAGTGCCGCCCGTCTTATGATGTGTTAGCCGAAATTGCCACCAAGTTAGGAATTGGCGATGCCTTTACCGAAGGCCATACCCAGCAAGAATGGATTGAAATCAGTTATAACAAAATGCGTGAGAAAAACCCTGCCTTGCCACCTTTTGAACAGACCAACGACCAAGGCATCATCGATCGTATTTATGCCGACAGCAGTCAATATATCGCGTTAAAAGATTTCCGTGATGACCCTGTGAACCACCCGTTGAAAACCCCGTCTGGCAAAATTGAGATCTACTCGCAAGCGCTGGCAACATTGGAAAAAGAGTGGCAACTGGCACCCGGTGATCGCATTACCGCTGTCGCAGAATATTGCCCAACCTTTGAAGGTGTTAGCGATGTAGAAACCATGAAAACCTACCCTTTGCAGATGACAGGCTTCCATATCAAAGGCCATACCCACTCCTCCTACTACAACGTAGCCATGCTGCGGGAAGCGGTACCACATCAGTTTTGGATTAACCCTATTGATGCCCAGCCTCGCGGTATCCAACAAGGGGATATGGTCGAAATTTTTAACAGCCGAGGCCGCATGCGTATTGCAGCAAAGGTTACCGAACGGGTGTTGCCGGGGGTTATTACCGTGCCGCAGGGTGCATGGCGAAATACCAATAAGGACGGCATTGATGTGGGAGGGTGTATCAATACGTTAACAACACTGCGACCGTCGCCACTGGCAAAAGGTAACCCACAACACACCAACCTCGTTGAAGTAAAACGTATATAAGGAGTTGAATAATGAAGCAATATGGTTTTTTTGTCGACTCCACCAAGTGCACCGGATGTAAGACCTGCCAAATCAGTTGCAAGGATGAGAAGAAGTTGGATCTCGGGCCGAAGCTGCGTCGGGTTTACGAATATGGCGGCGGCAGTTGGACTCAGCAGAACAATATCTGGGTACAAAATGTCTTTAACTACTACCTCTCTATCGCCTGTAACCACTGCTCATCACCTACCTGCGTAACGGGTTGCCCAACCGGTGCCATGCATAAACGCGAAGAAGATGGTTTGGTGGTGGTTAATCAGGATCTCTGTGTCGGCTGCCGCTATTGCGAGATGCGCTGCCCGTATGGTGCGCCGCAATTTGATGCCAAGAAGAAACTGATGACCAAGTGCGATGGCTGCTATCAGCGGGTCGCCGCAGGTGATAAGCCAGTTTGTGTCGAATCCTGCCCGCAGCGGGCGTTAGATTTTGATGAAATCACGCTATTGAGGGATAAATACGGTGAAGAGAATGCCATTGCGCCATTGCCGCACGCGCATCTGACACACCCCAATCTGGTTATCAGAAGCCACCGTGATGCCAAGCCATCCGGTGATACATCAGGCCGCATCCAAAATCCGGCGGAGGTATAAAATGCATGAATTACCCTTGGTGTTTTTTACCGTACTGGGGCAAACCGCTGTCGGGTTGTTTGCACTGGTGCTACTGAGTCACAAACTCGGTATGACCACGCCACTGCAACTCAAACAAGCCAATATCATCGGCCTGATACTGATGATGGTAGGCCTGATCGTTGGCACACTGCATGTTGGGCAACCATTGCGCGCCGCCACCATGCTCTTGGGTGTTGGTCGCTCACCGATGAGTAATGAGATAGTGCTCAGTGGGTTGTTTGTCGCCATGGCCTGTGGCACCGTATTTTTCTCAACCATAGCCAAAAATACATTACTGGCAATGCTGTGCAATGTGGCAACGGTTATCTTCGGCCTGGCCTTCGCCTGGTCAATCACCCAAGTTTATCAACTGACAACCGTGCCTAATTGGGATACCTCGTACACCGCCCTACAACTGTGGATGACGGTACTGGTCGGGGGCGGCGCTTGCGCTATTCTGACCGGCGCTCGTCAGCTTGGCGCATCAGCCGTGTTGGTCGGTGCCATTGTGACTTTGGTGAATAAACCGGGTTACCTCAGCTTTCTGGGTCAAAGTTCAGCACAACTGAGTAGCCAGCAGGCGCTGTTTTGGGGAATTCAAATTCTGCTGCTAACGCTCGGTATCTTTGTTGCTGCCGCAGCATTACTGAAAGACAGGATCCCTCGGGTTACGCTCGCGGTCAGTGCCTCGGCGCTGGTGATCGGTGAGTTGGCTGGGCGTATCGCTTTCTACAATCTCTGGCAAGTGCCAATGTAAATTAACATATTGATTCTATTGGCCTACTGACAAATAACTGTTTAGCCGTGATACCTGCGGCTAAGCCGTATTGAGATAGCTGGACCTGAAGAGAGAAAATTTTGATGTTACTGAACACCACTCTGCCGAGGATTTTAGGTGCCTGTTTTTACTATCCACCACACTCCAATACCGTACAGCGCCTTTGGCCACTACTGCCACAGATTGCTGAGATTTTTCCGTGGCCCAATCCGGCTAAAATTGCACGATATTGCCAACAGATGCCGAGTATCCAACCCGAGCAACTGGAATATGATTTCTCGATTTTGTTTGAGGGACAAGGTGAAATGCCCGCCCCACCTTGGGGGTCAGTTTATCTGGATAAAGAAAATATCTTGATGGGGACGAGCACCCTGCAATATCGCCAATTCCTGTCAACATTCGGGTTGGTGAATCAAAGTGCGATACGTGAACCGGAAGATCAATTTGGCCTCATGTTACTGGCATGGGTTCATTTAATTGAACAGCAGCCGACAACTAAGCCCCCATCGGATAAAGCCGCGCTAGCACTGCTCACTGAGCATTTACTGCCGTGGGCCTATCGCTATCTTGAGCTGGTAACCAACAGCCAAACCGAGCATCAGGTATATCCGTTGCTGGCAAAAATCGCCGAGTGCTACCTGAAAACCTTACAAACTGAACTGGGCCTATTTCCTCAGCCCCGTGAGCTATTTCGGTGATAAAAGACGAGCGCTACTACAAGGCGTATCTGGAAAACCGCACCATCAGTCGCCGTGGGCTATTTCGTGGCTTGCTAAAAAGCGCCCGCCAACAACCACTTACTCTCCCATCGGGGAGCGCAATCAGACCACCGGGAGCCATTATTGAAAGTGCTTTCACGCAAACGTGTACGGGGTGTGAAGCCTGCATGCACGTCTGCGACGAGCATCTGATAGTCATGGTCAGTCAACGGCCTGAGTTGGATTTCTCTACCCAATATTGCAGCCGTTGTCTGGCCTGTACCACTGCTTGCCAAACCGGTGCTTTATCCCCCTCTACCCACTATATTACGGCGCACCCTCACGTAGAAAACATCTGTCAAAATACCTATATCTACTGCGACAGTTGCGCCGATTACTGTGATAAACAGGCTTTGGCGTGGCAGCCCCACCAGCCGCCGACACTGGCTTTAGCGCAGTGCGATGGCTGCGGTGAGTGTGCATTCAGATGCCCGGCAAGGGCGCTGGAAATGCGGCTGACATCACCCAAAATGGCCGATTGAATCAAAGTGCTACTACGTTAAATAAGTAACCCCGACCTGCTGATGTCAGTACAATGCCACTACCTTTCGTAGCTTGTACCCCACAGGAGTGACACCGTGTTCCATTACCCAGCCCATTATACCCTTGATGAAGCCAGCGGCGAGTACCACATCCAGTATCGCGACTTCCCTGAATTGGAATCAGTGACCTACTCTCAGGAAGATATTGAACTGGAAGCACAGGACGGTATTAAGAATGGTATTGCAGCAGAAATGGAAGAGCGCCGCCCCGTCCCCGCCCCCTCAGCGCTGCAACCGGGTGATATTGCAGTTCATGTGCCCATTCTGGTGCGACTGAAAGCTGAATTACACAATGCCATGTTAACCACCAATACCCGCAAAGCAGATATGGCGCGCAAGCTCGGTTTGAATGCCGCACAGATGGATCGCCTGCTGGATGTGTACCACGCTTCCAAGGTTGAAGCACTGGAGCAAGCCCTGTATTTACTGGGCTTTGAGGCCAATATCGCGGTGAAAAAAATAAGCTGATTGTCTTAACGTCGGCCAGATTGGCTTAGATTATAACCAAGAGAGTAACAAATTGTTATTTAGCGATAATTTAAAAAAACGTTAATAGCTTCACACTTCAATGCATTGGCTCACAATATTTGCGGTTTATATACGAAAACGTGATCTAATGCATAAAATTACAGTATTGAAAGTTTCTCCCTGTTGGGATTACATTAGCCCGATCCTGTCGTATGCCACTGAGTTAGCTCAGGCTGGCACGACAATTCGGATGTATCTCAGATTGATAGCTGGCCAGTTGTGATGAAATGGCTACCATTGATTAAAAGCGTGATTCGTCCACATTTAATACCCAAAGAACTTGGCATTACAGTCAGGCAGAACGTGAGTTGATACCGACAAGTTGACATCAGTCAGTGACTCGGGTGAGTGAGCGTAGCGAACACCACTGTAATTTTAAGTAACAACGGTAAACGTAGCACAGCAATTTGGATCGTTACTGGCGAGGTAGCTCCAAGGGGAGTTGTTCAGTGAAATATTTCTTTATGGGTATCTCTATTATGTTGGTGGTTTGGGTTGGCACCTTCATGATGATGGTCGAGTAATATTAACTCGAACCATCCACAATCTGACATCGTATAGAGGGCGCATTCGCGCCCTTTATCATTTTCCTGGCATCATTCGGCGTAACGTATCATCCCGGCGAATATAGTGATGATAAAGCGCGGCCAGTGCGTGAGCGCCAATCACAAAATAGCCTAAATTGGCAATTAGCTCGTGAGTCTGCTTAAGATAACCACGCGCGACATCATCCGGTGTTACCCACTGCGGTACCTGCCACCCCAGCAAGAACCAGGTTTTCCCACCATAAGCCTGAGCCAACACGCCCAGCACCGGTAATGATAAGAACATTAAATACAGACCCCAATGCATAATCTGCGCCCCTAACAACTGCCAGTTAGGTAACCTTGGGGTGATCGCTGGTGTTGTATTGCGCTGGCGCAACCACAGCCGCACCAACATCAGTAGCCAGACAGAAATACCAAAATTGAAATGCAGATTTTTCACTAATGTACGATCTTCATCCGGTACCCTGTCACTGAGTAACATGGCGGCATAAGTCAGAATGATCATCACTAGCGTCAGCCAGTGCAGGGTTATTTGGGGTAGTGAATAGCGATTTCTCATTGTGGTGCTCCACTGACTTCATCAAGTTAATAATCAGTATGGTGCAAAATAGATGAAGAAAACATTAAGGAGGGCGGATAACGTTTTGAACACAAGGTACTTTATTCTGACCGGACAGCGTGGGTCGCCGGTCAGAATAGAGAGTTAGCTATTTAGTTGATGGTAAGCGCGGGGTTAGATACCGTCACCTGAAACCGCTTTACTCGGTTTCAGCAAACCATCAGTACGGAACATACTCTTAATTCCGCGCACCGCCTGACGAGTCCGGTCCTGATTCTCAATCAAGGCGAAACGGACATGAGTATCACCGTAATCACCGAATCCTATCCCCGGCGAAACGCAGACTTTTGCCTCAGACAACAGGCGCTTGGCAAACTCGAGTGAGCCTAAATGGGCGTAAGGCTCTGGGATTTTCGCCCAGACATACATCGACGCTTTGGGGTTTTCAACCATCCAACCAGCCTCATGCAACCCACGCACCAACACGTTACGCCGCTGGCGATATTTTTCAGCGATATCACGAACACACTGTTGGTCCCCTTCCAAGGCAGCAATTGCCGCCACCTGCAACGGGGTAAAAGTGCCATAGTCGTGATAGCTTTTGATGCGAGCCAGCGCATTAACCAATTCCGGGTTACCCACCATAAAACCAATACGCCAACCGGCCATATTGTAGCTTTTGGATAAGGTGAAAAACTCAACCGCAATGTCTTTTGCCCCAGGCACTTGCATGATTGACGGCGCTTTCCAACCATCATATACAATGTCGGCATAGGCCAAGTCATGCACCACCAGCACGTCGTATTGCTTCGCTAACGCCACCACCCGTTCAAAAAATTCCAGCTCCACACATTGTGCTGTAGGGTTAGACGGGAAGCCGAGGATCATCATTTTCGGTTTAGGAATGGTTTCACGAATCGCACGTTCCAATTCACAAAAGAAATCAATGCCTTCGGTCAATGGGACCGAGCGAACTTGCGCCCCTGCAATCACCGCACCATAAATATGAATCGGGTAGCTAGGATTCGGCACCAACACTGTATCACCGTGGTCCAGTGTCGCCAGCATCAGATGAGCCAGCCCCTCTTTCGAACCGATAGTGACAATAGCTTCAGTTTCAGGATCAATATCCACCAGGTAACGCTCGGCGTACCAGTTAGAAATGGCCCTACGCAGCCGCGGTATACCCCGAGAGGTTGAGTAGCCGTGGGTGTCTTCACGTTGCGCGACACTGCACATTTTCTCAACGATATGTGGTGGTGTCGGACCATCGGGATTCCCCATACTGAAATCAATAATATCTTCACCGCGACGGCGGGCCGCCATTTTCAACTCAGCGGTAATATTGAAAACATAAGGGGGCAGGCGAGCAATACGGGTAAAACGACGCTTAGCAGGGAGTTCAGCCATAATTTCCTCGAGGATACGTTAGCGCCCGGACCGTCCGAGCGACGCTGACCATCAGATGGTCTGTTTATGAACATATCCCAGCGCTAAAGGGCTGTCGAGTGGCTGGTAACAAATATCTAACTCATCGGAGAAGTTACTGAGAATCAAACTCACTAGCCAGCATCCCTAACACCCAGTCATCACACCATTGCCCGCCAAGTTGATAATTATCACGCAACGTCCCTTCCAACTGAAAACCACAGCGTTCCAGTAACCCGCGTGAAGCATGGTTGCCCACAGTAACCGTGGCTTTCATTTTATGAAACTGACATTGCTGGAAACCAAACGCCAATACAGCCAACAAGGATTCTTTGGCAAAACCTTTGCCCTGGCAGGACGGTAACATGGCATAACCCACTTCAGCTTGCTGTAACGGCAACCAATCAGCCAAAAAGCCGGTAAGCCCCATGCTCTGCCCGCTGGCGCGTTCACGAACCACCAGACATAGCCAATGGCTGGAGGTCTTTTCCCAAGGGGTTAAACGTGATTCAAAACGCGCGCGAATCTCGGCCATATCCATCGGATCTGCCATATAACGCTGAACCACAGGATCCTGGTATAAGCCTAAAAACAGCGGCCAATCCTGCTCTTTGAGGCTCTCGAGCACCAACCGTGGTGTTCTCAGAGAAATCGGCGAGCTACTGAACATCGGGATCACTGGTGACATTTTTCCCTCGAATTGAAGATGTTAGCCATAAACAGAACGCAGAATATTAAAGAGGAAATTTTTCCATAACCTCATCCCTTTATTCTTCTCCATTTTACTTAAATAATGTTCACTTCAAGATAACAAAAAACAAACAAATGGTCAGCATCGCGCGCGCCATTACCACGGCCCTCCCCTACAGCTATCGGAGAATCAGTATTATGGCTTCATTACAAATAAACGATATTCCCGCAGCAATCAAAGCGGTGAAGCAGCAATTACGTCAGGCGCTGCCTGATTATCAGCAGGTCTTCCAAGCCGTGGAAGAGAATATTCGCCAGCAAGTCACCGAAATCCACCGTAGTTTGGCGCAGGGTGAGAACCCTGTTCCCCAAATTCATGCCGATGATATTATCAATGGTAACGTCACTGAAGAACAAAAAGCACAAATAAAACAACGAGGATGCTGCGCCATTCTCGGTGTCTTCCCAACAGAAAAAGCAGCAGCGTGGAACCGTGAAATCGGTAACTATCTCGAACGTAATAATTTCGTCGAACGCCTGAAAAATGCGGCGGAAGATAACTATTTCGGTACGCTGGCTGCCAGCAAACCGCAAATTTACGGAATTTACTGGTCAACACCGCAGGTTGAGGCTCGCCAGGATCAGCGCATGAATGCGGTGCAGGTATTCTTAAATAATCTGTGGCAAACCGAGAGTAACGGCAAGCAACATTTTGATGCTAACCGGGTGGTGACTTATGCCGACCGGACCCGTCGCCGCCCGCCAAAATCATCGTCACTGGGCTTATCACCCCATGTTGATGGTGGCTCCATAGAGCGCTGGTTGGATGAGAACTTCCGTCATGTGTACCGCCACGTGTTCTCGGGTGACTGGCAGAAGTATGATCCATTCGCCGCTGAAGGCCGCCCACAAGTGCGTGAGTTCCCCTCACCGGCAGTGTGCTCGATGTTCCGCACCTTCCAAGGCTGGACAGCACTGACACCACAGCGAACCCATGCGGGGACGCTGAATGTTATCCCGATCGCTAATGCCATGGCCTATATCCTGCTGCGCGCATTACAAGATGATGTTGCTGACGATGATCTGTGCGGTGCAGCACCAGGGCGCGCTTTATCCGCCTCTGAGCAGTGGCATCCTCTTTTAATCGAAGCCATTTCCCCTATTCCAGATTTGGAAGCAGGTGATACGGTATTCTGGCATTGCGACGTGATTCACTCAGTGGAAAATGAGCATAATGGTGAGTTTGACAGCAACGTCATGTATATCGCGGCGGCGCCATGGTGCGACAAGAACGCCGCATACCTGCCACGCCAGTTAGCCAGTTTTATTGATGGCCGCTCACCACCAGACTTTGCCGCCGATGATTTCGAGGTGGATTTCAGTGGCAGAGCCACCGCCGATAACCTAACCACCCTTGGCAAACAACAGTTGGGTATGGCTGAATAACATTCCTATCAATCCCGTGTTTCTCTGCCAATAATAACGATATAAATAATCTCCTCAACGTTATCTCTGCTGGCGCGACCCGCCAGCAGACTCCCCTGCAATCCGCCGCGTCGATTCACCGGATAACGCGGATAAAGTGGCAGTTGCCGCTCATTTTCCTTATAGTTAGCCGCTTATTCGCCGCCGAATCTGATGGTCCCAAACTAAGATTCAAGGCTGTCGCCAAGAGAAAATAGTGTGCACCAGATATTTGAAATGCTACTGGCGGTGTTTGATCGTGCCGCATTAATGTTGATTTGTTTATTCTTTCTGACTCGCACCCACCTGTTTCGTCAGTTATTGCAAAAAGAGAAGCACACACCACTGGAACTGGCAGCGGTAACCGCTATCTTCTCGTTGTTCGCTATTTTTGGTACTTATTCCGGTATTAACGTCGAAGGTTCATTAGTGAATGTTCGGGTTATTGCCGTCATGTCTGGCGGTATTTTATTTGGCCCGTGGGTAGGTATCATTACCGGGCTTATCGCCGGTTCTCACCGATATTTAATTGATATTGATGGAATTACATCAATCCCCTGTCTGATTACCAGCATTATAGCCGGCCTGATGTCCGGCTATATAAATCTGAAAGTAAAGAAAGAGCGGCAATGGAGTATCGGTATTCTGGCAGGCATGATTTGTGAGTCACTCACCATGCTATTGGTGATTATTTGGGCCAGGCCGACCGCATTAGGTATTGATATTGTGTCTAAAATCGCCATTCCGATGATCTTAGGGGCGGTTTGTATCGGGTTAATTGTCCTGCTGGTACAGAGTGTCGAAGATGAAAAAGAGGTTATTGCCGCGCGGCAAGCAAAACTGGCACTGGATATCGCCAATAAAACCCTGCCCTATTTTCGCAATATCAATGGCGAATCACTGCGCAGTGTGTGTGAGATTATTCGCACCGATATTAAGGCAGATGCTGTCGCCATTACCGACACCCAACATATTTTGGCTTATGTGGGGGTGGGCGTTGAAGCCTATAATATCGGTCATGAGATCATCAGTGATATTACCAAAGAGAGCATTCAGCGTGGGAAGATTACCATCCGCAATAATGATGAAGTCCATCGCACGCCACAAATTCACTCCCTCATCATTATTCCGTTATGGGAAAAAGGTGAAGTCACTGGCTCACTGAAGATCTACTATTGCCATGCACATAAAATTACCTATTCACTGAAAGTGATGGCGATCGGCTTGTCACAAATCATCTCAACCCAGATTGAAGTTTCCCGTATAGAGCAACTGCGCGAAATGGCAAATAAAGCGGAAATGCGCGCACTACAAAGTAAAATTAACCCGCACTTCTTATTTAATGCCTTGAATGCTATCTCGTCCTCAATTCGTATTAATCCAGATACCGCGCGCCAATTGATCATCAATTTATCCCGTTATCTGCGTTATAACCTTGAGCTGAATGACGAACAGATTGATATTCGCAAAGAACTACATCAAATTCAGGATTATATCGCCATCGAGCAGGCCCGCTTCGGCAGCAAGTTAACTGTGATTTATGATATTGACGACGATATTGCGCTGAAAATACCCAGTTTGTTAATTCAACCCTTGGTTGAAAATGCCATTGTGCATGGCATTCAGCCGTGTCGTGGTAAAGGTGTGGTAGTCATTGCGGTTAAAGACAGTGGCGACCAAATAAAAATTTCCGTAAAAGACACCGGTAATGGTATTAACCCAGAGACAATTGAGCGCGTGGCGAATAATGAAATGCCGGGCAATAAAATTGGTTTACTCAATGTGCATCATCGGGTGAAATTACTGTATGGGGAAGGTTTACAGATACGCCGCATGGAACCGGGCACCGAGATCTCTTTTTATATCAGCAAAAATGGCGGCAAAATCCATGCTGACCCCCGTATTCCAGCCGGAGTCTAATCCGTGAAAGCAATCATTGTTGAAGATGAGTTTCTGGCTCAAGAAGAGTTGAGTTACCTGATTCGCCAGCATAGCAACATCACCATTGAGGCAACCTTTGAAGATGGGCTGGATGTGCTTAAATACCTGCAGAACCATCAGGTCGATGCTATTTTTCTCGATATCAATATTCCATCATTGGATGGCGTGTTATTGGCACAGAACATCAGTAAATTTGCCCATAAGCCTTATATTATCTTTATCACAGCCTATAAAGAGCATGCAGTTGAAGCCTTTGAAATTGAAGCATTTGACTATATTTTAAAGCCTTATCATGAGTCTCGTATTGTCACTATGCTGCAAAAACTCGAAGCGCTGCATAAGCGTGAGCACCAAAATAGAGAACAGACCAGCAGTACCAACCACCGTTCTGCGGCGCATACCATCAATTTGATGAAAGATGAGCGCATTATCGTCACTGACATCAATGATATCTATTATGCCGCAGCACAGGAAAAGGTCACGTTGGTCTATACGCGGCGCGAAGAATTCATTATGCCGATGAATATTACTGAATTTTTCAGCCGTCTACCGGAGGAGTACTTCTTCCGCTGCCATCGCTCCTATTGTGTCAATTTAGCCAAAATCCGTGAAATTGTGCCGTGGTTTAATAATACCTATATTCTGCGGCTCAGTGATTTGGACTTTGAAGTCCCTGTCAGCCGCAGCAAGATAAAAGAATTCAGGCAACTGATGCGCCTTTAAATGCATTTCATTCCGCGTGGAATGCAGCTCATTCCCCTTTCGATCTATAGTGATTAGCCCGCCCGTATACTGGTTTCATTCGGCGGGCTGATAACACCTCAAGACAAGATTTCCGGTGCCCCATCAGCGCGTAATCTTTGGCTTCCGACGCTATTGCAAATCATTGTTATGTTCGCAATAGCCATATTCGGGCCACATTGCATTGATGTTTAAGGAGTCCGGCATGAGCAGTAAACCGGTAAATCGTTGGCTAATTGTTGCGGGTACCATCATCGTTCAAATGGGGTTGGGAACTATCTATACCTGGAGCTTATTTAATCAGCCACTGGGAGAGAAGTTCAGTTGGTCGTTAGGGGCAGTTGCAACCACATTTTCCATTACCAGTTTTTCTCTCGCTATTGCCACTCTGTTTGCTGGCCGCCTGCAAGAGCGCATCGGTATCCGTAAACTGACGTTACTTTCCGGTATCATTCTTGGTTTGGGCCTGATTGCCAGCTCTTTTGCCACATCATTGGGAATGATTTATCTATTGGCTGGTATCGTGGTCGGTTTCGCCGATGGTACCGCCTACATCACCACCCTGTCGAATCTGATCAAATGGTTCCCGGAACGTAAAGGGCTGATTTCCGGCATTTCAGTGGGGGCATTTGGTACCGGCAGCTTATTGTTCAAATATGTAAATGCCAGTCTGATTGCCAACCAAGGAGTGTCGCTGGCATTCTTCTACTGGGGCCTCATCGTGATGGTATTAGTAGGGGCTGGCTCTTTCCTGCTACAAGAAAAAGCGGTGGCACCACAGGTCAATAACAGCCTGCAAACCGCCCGTGCCGGGCGTGATTTTAGTGTCAAAGAGATGCTGGCGGTTAAAGAGTCTTACTTCTTATTTATCATCTTCTTCACCGCATGTATGAGTGGCTTATATCTGATTGGTATCGTGAAAGATTTAGGCGTACAACTGGCAGGAATGGACTTGGTGACGGCTGCCAACACCGTTTCAGCCATTGCCATCTTTAATACCGCCGGGCGCATTATCCTTGGCGCACTATCAGACAAAGTGGGCCGTTTGCGCGTAATCAGCTTCACCTTGCTGGTCACCACATTAGCGGTATCCGTGTTGAGTTTTGTTCCACTGACTCATGCGCTGTTCTTCTTGTGTGTCGGGGCGATAGCCTTCTGCTTCGGCGGCAATATTACGGTGTTCCCGGCGATTGTGGGCGACTTCTTCGGTCTGAAAAATCACAGTAAAAACTACGGTGTCATCTATCAAGGGTTTGGTTTGGGTGCTCTGGCAGGTTCGTTTATTGCCGCACAACTGGGTGGATATCAGGCGACCTTTATGGTTATCGCGGTGCTGTCAGTACTTTCCTTGCTGCTGACGTTGATAATCAAACCGCCAAAAGGTGCGGCAACCGAGACTGAAAGTACACCAACCGCAACAGCGGGCGTAACTGCCCGTAGCCATGCCTAATAGAGGGTGACGGAGACCACCATAACTAATACAACTCAGCCAGAGTTTGTAAAGTATGGGGGCTGGTTTAAAGCAATGATGTAAAAAAGCAGAGCCTTGGCTCTGCTTTCATGTTTCAGCGATGGCGAACAAAAACCTTATAATTCATGCCCTAATGTCTGACGCAAGTAAGCGCCGGCCCCCAGCAAACCCGGTTGCTGATGGGTAATCATATAAACAGGAATATCTTGCAGGAAATCTTTGAAACGGCCTTTATCTTCAAAAGCACTGCGAAAGCCCGAAGCTGTAAAGAATTCCATAAAGCGTGGCACGATACCGCCGGCAATATAAACGCCGCCAAAAGTGCTGAGATTCAATGCCAGATTGCCGCCAAAACGGCCCATAATCACACAAAACAGTGATAAGGCGCGGCGACAGTCAGTACAGCTATCCGCCAGAGCGCGTTCAGTAATATCTTTCGGTGCCAGATGTTCCGGTAGGCGTGCATCAGAAATCACAATAGCTCGGTATAAATTAACCAGCCCTGGCCCGGAAAGTACTCGCTCGGCAGAGACATGGCCCAGTTCCTGACGCAATACCGCCAAAATAGAGTCTTCTTCTTCGCTGTTCGGGGCAAAGTCCACATGACCGCCCTCTCCCGGTAAGCTAATCCAACGGCGGTCCACATTAACTAAATGGGCCACCCCCAGCCCAGTACCTGCACCATAAACTGCCACTGGTTTACCCGCTTGAGGCGTTGTGCCACCAAATTGCAACACATCCTGTTCGGACAACACCGGAATCGCCATCGATACTGCCGTAAAATCGTTGATCACCTCCAGATGATCCAACCCCAGGCTTTGCTGCATAGCTGCAATAGAAAATGCCCAAGTATGATTGGTCATCGCCACCCAATCCCCGGTAATCGGGCAAGCAATAGCAATACAGGCATCCTTTACGGTGACGGTATGGTCTGACAGATATTGCTTAATGACATCTTCCAGACTGTCGAATTCCAACCCTGAATATGTTTTTGCTTGTGATATTTCGCCCGTCGCCACAGCGCAAAGCGCCAAACGGGCATTAGTGCCGCCAACGTCACCCA
Source organism: Yersinia sp. 2542 StPb PI (assembly GCF_048593855.1). Taxonomy (NCBI): domain Bacteria; kingdom Pseudomonadati; phylum Pseudomonadota; class Gammaproteobacteria; order Enterobacterales; family Yersiniaceae; genus Yersinia; species Yersinia sp. 2542 StPb PI. The sequence goes on along the minus strand of NZ_JAZGQA010000056.1, from coordinate 8,853 downwards.
CCAGGGCATAGCTTGTCATCAGAAACTTCTCCGTTACAGGGATGCTTAACTTCAACTATGTCCACTGTAAAATCAGGCTGGAGAAACAACAATATCAATGCGCTAAACCCTTTCGCTTTGCGATAAAGATCACATAAAAACGTTTCAGCAACAGCAAAATACCGCTGCTGAAGGTGAAAAATGACGTAAATATTTAGCGTGAATTGCGCCCTTCCTCAGAAACCGGCTGCAATGTCGCAAGCTGGCGCGAGCGGATAACCCGCATCCGCAGGCTGTCATAGGCCCAGTTGTAACATACGGTGTAAGGCAGGAAGAACAAGAAGAAACCGATCTCCAACATAAATGCCTGTAATAGCGAAACACCCAACGTGAAAGCCGCAATAGGTAAGCCTATCAGGATAAAACCACCCTCGAAACCCAGCGCATGGAGTACTCGCACGAGCAGAGTCTTTGCTACCCGACTAACTGGCCAGAAGTGGTCGAACAGACTGTTGTAAACAATATTCCACAGCATTGCCACTGAGGAGAGGATCAAGGCCAATGTTCCCATTTGCAGTATGGAGCGATCCAGTAACCATGCGCCGACGGGCGCACAAATGGCGACGGCAATCACTTCAAACCCAACGGCATGAATAATCCGCTCCAAGAGAGATCGGTGATGAACTTGCATAAAACACCTACTTAAATTAACTGATGACAGATTGTTAGAGGTGATTATCATCGTTTTTTAAGATAGATTAAAAATAGAACCCATCGATAAAATAGATAGTTTATGCATTATTCTCCCGAAGCCTTAATTGCATTTGTTGAAGCCGCAGCCCTTGGGTCCTTCTCCGCGGCGGCCCGTAAGCTACGCAAAAGCCAATCAACTATCAGCACCGCCATCGCCAATCTGGAAGCCGATCTGGGTTTGACCTTATTTGACCGTCAGGCGCGCCAGCCGGTATTAACTGACCATGGTCGCCGTGTGCTATCCCATGTGCAGGAAATTCTGGCGGCCAGCGAACGGCTGGATAATCTATCAATACGTCTGGCAGGTCAGGTTGAAACCCGACTGACTTTTGTCCTTTCTGATACTTATCAACCAACACATCATGAGGACTTACTGCGTCGCTTTGAGCAGCGTTACCCTGATATCGAATTTGAGTGCCTGATTGCCGAAGAGGGCGACGTCATTGACCTGCTGCAACTACGGCGAGCGCATATCGGTGTAGTAGAAGTTCAGTCGTACTATCCACCGGATATTGCGGCCAGCCGATTAGCTGCACAGACTGAAATGGCGATATTCGTGCAGCAGGGTCATGCGCTGGCAAAGCTCCCTCAGGTTCACCCCGAACAACTGGCTACCGCCCGGCAACTTTGCCTCAATACTTACAATCGTACTGAGCGCAACCAGTCGCAAGGGCTAATGTGGTCTGCCCCCAGCTACTTAATGTTGTTAGAAATGGCGGAGCAAGGCTTCGGCTGGGCGATTTTGCCACGCTGGCTGGTGGAGCAATACAGCCGTCAAAAACTGGTCGCGTTGCCCACCATTGGTTGGCCGAAAATGATCTCTATTGATGCGGTTTGGTCGAAAAAAAGCCCACCGGGGCCAGCGGGCTATTGGTTGTTAGACCAATTAACTGGTCGTAATAACAATGTTAGCTAAAAAATAGTGTTAGCTAAAAAACAGTGTCAGCTAAAAAATAGTGTCAGCTAAATCAGATTGCCGCATTACGCGCCTGAATAGATTTCGCCACATTGTTCAATAATTCAGGAATATCCATTTGCGGCAGCACCACCTCGATAAAAGCCAGTTGATCGCAGTGTTCTAGTTGTGCCATGAGTTGTTGTAATTGTTCAACCTCAGTGACAGTGCGGGTAAAAAGGGCTTTATTCCTGCTGAATGCGTGTGGCAATTGGCTCCAATCCCACGCAGCGATATCGTTATAAGGTTGCAGTGGCCCGTGAATAGCTCGTTCAACGGTATACCCTTGATTATTTAGTAAGAAAATTATTGGTTTTAACCCATCTCGCAGCATGGAACCCAGTTCCTGGATGGTCAGTTGGGCAGAACCATCACCGACGAGCAAGATAACCCGTCGTGCGGGGTGCGCCACTTGCGAACCATAAGCGGCAGGCAAACTGAAACCAATCGAGCCCCACAGTGACTGAGCAATAAGAGTACAACCGGAAGGTAAGGTCAATGTGGCAGCACCAAAGCAAGAGGTGCCCTGATCGGTAACCACAATGTCGTTTGGGCGTAGAAAGTGTTGGATGTGATACCAAAACGTTTGTTGGTTCAGTAAATTATGCTGTGTAGCCGGCGCTATTGAATGAGTTATCGTCGGCTGCTGCCATTCGCCTTGTAACGATTTACACAGCTCATGCAGGGCACCAATCGCAGCCAGCATGGGAATCTGACTGAAAATCTGTTTCCCTATCCGTGCCTGTTCCGGCTGGATATCAATACAATTTTCCTGAGTGATATGCTGGCTGAATCCGGCAGTAATTGTATCGATAAACCAAACGCCAACGGTGATAAGAACATCAGCCCCTTCGATATATTCTCTTATACTGGCATCACTGGCCGCCCCGGCGTAAGTACCGATAAACCTCGGATGTGATTCGTCCAGTAATCCTTTTCCCATCAATAATGTCGAATATGGCAGGTTAACCTCCGACACCCAGTGGTTCAATGACTCCCGGCCACCAAATCTATCCGCCAGAAAATCAGCTAACAATGCGACCCGGTGTGCTGACTGTAGCTTTTCACGTGCGGCGTCAATAAAGGCTTGTAATGATGATGGCGATAACAGGGGTTGATAGAGGGCCAAAGCGCCAGGCTGACTGGTGACTGACGCCTGTGAAACATCGCAGGGTAATTGCAAATAGACCGGACGCCGCTGACTTAGCGCCGCCACCAGTAGCCTGTCAATTTCAGCAACTGCATTTTCAGCGGTTAGATTGGCCTGCGCACAGGTGACCTCTTTCGCCATACGGGAAAAATGGCTGAAGTCGCCATCCCCCAGTGAGTGATGTAACAACTCTGCGGCTTTTTGCGAACGCAATGCCGGGGTACCAACGATATGAATCACCGGAAGGTATTCAGCAAAGCTGCCTGCAATACCATTAATAGCACTTAATTCACCGACGCCAACCGTGGTCAGCAGTGCTGCCGCTGGCATCACCCGGGCATAGCCATCTGCGGCATAAGCTGCATTAAGTTCATTGGCACATCCCATCCATTTAATGACGGGATGGCTGATGACACGGTCTAAAAAAAGCAGATTAAAATCGCCAGGAACACCGAATAGATGCCGGATTCCCACTTGCGCCAGGCGATCCAAGAGATAATCAGCCACGTTGTAACTGCTTGCCATCATGACACCAACCTTAATACTTATTATATTGCATTAAGTATTAAGCAATTAATCAATAGATCTAATGTTTTGAAATTATTAATTAGCTACCACTGTAATTATTTTCTGACATCCCTTTCTCCGCCTTATCTTGTGATCCCGTTAGCTTACGTCGTCGGTGAAAACGCATACACTAAACTGTCGTTTACTCTCGTTAATAAGGGTCATCATGGTCTATCAGGCAGCTTCCTCCCGTTATCAAGAGATGAAGTATCATCGTTGTGGTCGTAGTGGATTAATGCTTCCGGCAATTTCTCTTGGCTTGTGGCATAACTTTGGCGACAGCACGCTGTACGAAAATAGCCGCAATTTAGTGCATCGCGCTTTCGATAGTGGCATCACCCATTTTGATTTAGCCAATAACTATGGCCCGCCACCCGGTTCAGCCGAGCTGAACTTTGGCCGCATCCTGCAACAAGACCTGCGCCCCTATCGTGATGAACTGATTATCTCTTCCAAAGCGGGATACACCATGTGGCCCGGCCCTTATGGTGACTGGGGTTCGAAGAAATATCTGGTAGCCAGTATCAACCAAAGCCTACAACGTATGGGGCTAGATTATGTAGATATTTTCTACCACCATCGCCCGGATCCTAATACACCATTGGAAGAAACCATGGCCGCATTGGACCTGCTGGTGCGCCAAGGTAAAGCGTTGTATATCGGGTTGTCCAACTATCCAGCGGCGCAAGCCCGTCAGGCCTGTGAAATTCTGGCAAATCTTGGTACGCCTTGCCTGATTCATCAGCCTAAATACTCTATGTTCGAACGCTGGATTGAAGCCGGGCTGCAAGATACTTTGGATGAGTATGGCGTAGGATCTATTGCCTTTTCTCCGTTGGCAGGCGGCGTATTGACGGATCGCTATTTGGCGGGTATTCCGCAGGACTCAAGGGCTGCCAGTGGCAGTAAATTCCTTAATCCCGAGCAGCTTACCGCAGAAAAACTGGCCAAGGTGCGCCAGTTGAACGCATTGGCCCACGAGCGCGGCCAGAAGTTGTCACAGATGTCTTTAGCCTGGGTATTACGTGGCGGGCGGGTGACTTCAGCACTGATTGGTGCCAGCAAAATCAGCCAGATTGACGACGCGGTTGGTATGCTAGCCAACACTGATTTCAGCACCGAAGAAATCAAACGTATTGAAGATATTCTGGTGTAAACGCTCTCTCCAAAGTCCCCAACAGGGGCACTCCGGTGCCCCTAATCCACCATTGTTACAGATAAATCTCAATTTTCTATTTTACAGTTTTATCTGAATCACAGTTGCCGAACCGCAGTTTAAGATAGGCCATAGCCAATAAAGCTGCGCAAGGATAAATCATGTCAAAAGTGGATGTTTTGAAACCAACGATATTTAGACCTATTTCGTTAAGACCACTGTTATTAGTAACGATATTAGCCTGGTTTCCTCTCGTTCCTATGGCAAATGCCGAAAGTATTGAGCTACTCCCCAGTGTTTCATTGCAGATTGGTGAGCAAGATCGCCGTGGCAATTATTGGGATGGTTATGACTGGCGCGATCAACGATGGTGGCAGGATCATCAGGGGCGGGATTTAGGCGAACGAAACCGCCATGGACATTACTGGGATGGGCACCGCTGGCAAAACAGAGACTGGTGGCAAAAGAACTATTATTACCGTGAAGGGCGCTATCAGAAACACGATAAACATTATGACAACCACGGCAAGAAACATCATCGCGGGAAAGGGCATGACCGCCATCATGATGATGACTAATTAAAAAAGCTTCTGGCGGATGATTGGCTATCGATCCGCCAGTATGAAGAAGTTAGAGCAAGCTAATCAACAGATAAGCATTTAATCCAACCACCACTAACACAATCATCTTCCCCAAAATCTGAATCAATTTTGAGTTAACCATATCTCCCATCAATTCTTTATTGCCAGTAAAGGCCAGCAATGGAACTAACGCCAACGCAATACCAAAACTCAGCAGTACCTGGCTCATCACCAAGATCCGTGTTGCATCCATACCCGCCAGAATGACAATAAAGGAAGGCAACATCGTGACCGTGCGGCGCACCCAGATAGGGATATAAAACCGGACAAAGCCTTGCATCACGACCTGCCCTGCCAAGGTCCCCACCACTGTCGATGACAACCCAGCGGCAACCAGACTCAAACCAAAAATAGTGGCTGCGGCATTACCTAACAGGGGTTGTAGTGTGAGGTACGCTTGCTCGATTTCAGCAATACTGCCATAGCCATTGAAATGGAAAGCCGCCGCCGCCGTTGCCATCATCGCCAGATTCACAAAACCGGCAATTGTCATGGCAATCGCCACATCCAATTTAGTCGCAGCATAACGAGAAGCCTTGGAGTTTTCTCCCGCCGTTTGCGTCAAGGATGAATGCAGATAAATAACATGCGGCATAATAGTGGCACCTAGTACCCCGGCCGCTAGAAACACCGCGTCACGGTTAGGCAAGTCAGGAACCAACATACCGCGGCCCAACGCCGCCAGTTCTGGCCGGGAGAAAATAAGTTCGACAATATAAGCCGCCGCTACAAATAACAGCAGCCCACCGATAACCAGTTCGAGAGGTTTTTGCCCACGCTTTTGCAGCATAAGAATCAGGAAAGTGGCAATGCCGGTCAGGACAGCACCTTCAAGCAGGGTCACACCTAGCAGTAATTTAAACCCGATTGCCGCCCCAATAAACTCGGCCAGATCCGTGGCCATAGCGATGATTTCGGCTTGTACCCAGTAGGCCCATACCGCAGGCCGTGGAAACCGGTCACGGATATGCTCAGCCAGATTTTTACCCGTGGCAATACCGAGTTTAGCGGACAGTAATTGGATCAACATAGCCATGATGTTGGCCCAAACCACCACCCACAATAAGGTATAACCGAAAGAGGCCCCCGCCTGAATATTGGTTGCGAAGTTACCGGGGTCGATATAACCGATGGCCGCGATAAAAGCAGGCCCCATCAGGGAGAGTTTTATCCTCCTTGATGTACGGCGGGATGTATCGACAGCACGGCTATTCAGCATTCAGTATTACCCTTGAAAACTTACGTCTACTTTCTTATCAATAATAATATCTAAATGATAATAATTATCAAGCGCACTTGGCGTGGTAGAACTTATCTCTCTGATAGCTAACACCGTATAATCAGCCGTGTAGTAATCACCCGTGGTAGCTTTCTGAAAAGTTGGGTTAAATGTTCCATCGCCCTTTTCGTAACGAATGACTACAATTGATCAACCTAGCATATTTAAACTACTTCCGTAGCAAATTATTAACATCCTATTTTTTGTGATCCACTCCACTAATTCGTTTGCATTAGTGCAAGTGAATTTCTATATTTGCTGCCTACATCTCGTTTTTAATGTAGCCGTTACATAAAATGTCCACCGAAATCTAGCCTGCCTCAAATTTGGAGCACACATGTCCCATATTCTGCAGTTTGCGTTGGCCTTAGTCGTGGTGGCCATATTAGCTCTGGCGATCTGTAAGGATCGTAAAAGCATCCGCATTCGGTTTGTTATTCAATTGCTGGTAATTGAAGTGTTGTTGGCGTACTTCTTCCTCCATTCGGAAGCTGGATTGGGTTTTGTGAAAGGATTCGCCGGTTTATTCGACAAGTTGCTTGGATTTGCCGCCAACGGTACCGACTTTGTCTTTGGTAATATGGGTGATAAAGGTTTGGCGTTCTTCTTCCTGAGAGTGCTGTGCCCTATCGTCTTTATTTCTGCTCTGATTGGTATTCTGCAATATATCAAAGTTCTCCCCGTCGTTATTCGTATCATTGGTACTTTGCTGTCTAAAGTTAACGGCATGGGTAAGCTGGAATCATTCAACGCCGTCAGCTCACTGATTCTGGGTCAATCTGAAAACTTCATCGCCTATAAAGACATTTTGGGCAAAATGTCTGAAAAACGCATGTACACCATGGCAGCAACCGCGATGTCGACAGTTTCTATGTCAATCGTGGGTGCATATATGTCAATGCTGGACGCGAAGTTTGTGGTTGCGGCGCTGGTACTTAACATGTTCAGTACCTTTATCGTGTTGTCATTGATCAACCCGTATAAAGCAGAGGACGAGGAAGAGTTGCAACTGAGCAACTTGCACGAAGGCCAAAGCTTCTTTGAAATGCTGGGTGAGTACATTCTGGCCGGTTTCAAAGTTGCTATCATCGTTGCAGCCATGCTGATTGGTTTTATCGCGTTAATTTCTGCGATGAATGCCTTATTTAGTTTGCTGTTCGGTATCAGCTTCCAGGGTATCTTGGGCTATGTCTTCTTCCCGTTTGCCTGGGTGATGGGCGTACCGACTCATGAAGCCTTACAAGTTGGTGGCATCATGGCAACCAAACTGGTATCTAACGAATTCGTGGCAATGATGGACTTGCAGAAAGTGGCATCAGAACTGTCACCACGCAGCGTGGGTATTCTGTCAGTGTTCCTGGTTTCATTCGCTAACTTCTCCTCTATTGGTATCGTAGCCGGTGCGATTAAAGGTTTGAATGAGCACCAAGGGAATGTGGTTTCACGCTTTGGCTTGAAGCTGTTATACGGCTCTACGCTGGTCAGTGTGCTGTCCGCCTCTATTGCGGGCCTGGTACTCTAAGTATCAGAAAAAAATCTCTAAAGAGGCGCTACGGCGCCTTTTTTTATACCTGCGATCCATACCCGGACTATTTACACGGATGATGACTCTTTGAGTAATCAAAGGCTGGAGAACTTTAGTGGGTAAGTTTAATGCCGCGACTGATGTGATATGCCCGTTAATAAGCAATAGATGGCGTTCTAAGTGAGGTAGTAAGGTAGTGAGGTAGTAAATATAATGGTGGGTCGTGCGGGATTCGAACCTGCGACCAATTGATTAAAAGTCAACTGCTCTACCAACTGAGCTAACGACCCATTATATAGATTTATTCGACATTTTTAACACGAGTCATGCGGGATTACTCATCCTGCGGATTCGCCCTTCGGGTCAACGCTTACGCGTTGCTGTCTCGCTTTGCTCGGCTCGAACCTTTAACCAATTGATTAAAAGTCAACTGCTCTACCAACTGAGCTAACGACCCATTATATAGATTTATTCGACATTTTTAACACGAGTCATGCGGGATTACTCATCCTGCGGATTCGCCCTTCGGGTCAACGCTTACGCGTTGCTGTCTCGCTTCGCTCGGCTCGAACCTTTAACCAATTGATTAAAAGTAACTATTCTGCCAACTGAGCTAACGACCCATTATATGATAATACGAAGTAAAAGAAGTGGTGGGCGATACCAGATTCGAACTGATGACCCCCTCCGTGTAAAGGAGATGCTCTACCAACTGAGCTAATCGCCCACTTCTACTACCTTGAATCTTAATACTTTTAACAATGAGTGATGAGTGGTGGGCGATACCAGATTCGAACTGATGACCCCCTCCGTGTAAAGGAGATGCTCTACCAACTGAGCTAATCGCC
>NZ_JAZGQA010000569.1:0-248 GCF_048593855.1 Yersinia sp. 2542 StPb PI | reverse complement strand
AGTTCAACATGGCGTATTGTGCCGGGCACCACGTGTAACGCCAGTGTGCCGCTGTTCAAATCCTGCTGCGGGGCCAGAACACGAGTGGTGACATAGCCGTGGTCGATCAGGCGGTTTTGCAATTGGCCCATCAGCAGATTAATGCCCTGTCCGCCTAAACACTGGCCTTGTGCCTGATTGGCGATGCGTTGCAGTGGCAACCAGCGGGGTAAAGGCTCTGCGCCACTGATTTTTATACGATCAATGGC
>NZ_JAZGQA010000568.1:0-249 GCF_048593855.1 Yersinia sp. 2542 StPb PI | reverse complement strand
TGCTTTATGGATTACCCTAAGTTCATTTGAGTATTCCTGTTGATTTGGAGTGTGCCCATCGTATTTTTGAGCCACCGCCAAAGGACAATGTAAACGGATGTGAACATTATATTTTGATGGGAGGAGTAACGTTGATGCTCTTGCCTCTGGTGCTTCTATGATAACATCATCAAACCCAAATTTAGTTGTTATATATCTTAAGACTTCTTCCCTGAATTCAATTGGGGAGAGATTTTTTTTATTGTCAAA
>NZ_JAZGQA010000567.1:0-250 GCF_048593855.1 Yersinia sp. 2542 StPb PI | reverse complement strand
ATTGAGCTTATTCTTTTCATTAAATGGCCCTGATAAGGGTTCATATGCTACATTTTATTCTTATTTGCAAAGTTATTCTGATATTTTTATAACTCGAAATACTATTGACTCTCCATTTTATTATATACTAATGGTTAGTTTGAAAAGTATTGGTGCGAATGCTGAAGCGTTTTTTATTTTTCAAAATATATTAATATCCATATCGCTTTTTTTATTAAGTCTTAGAATAAAAAATGGTATATATGTAGTG
>NZ_JAZGQA010000566.1:0-258 GCF_048593855.1 Yersinia sp. 2542 StPb PI | reverse complement strand
AGAGCAATTGATAATTACTTTGAGGACTATTATGAGAGGTTTAGTAATGAACAACGAGTTAATATATTTGGTTCTTTGAATTTTGTTGTTAATTTAAGCTTAGAGGATATAGAAAGAATTAACTTATCTTTACAACCACATCTGTCCCGTTTTTTTGCTGACTATGATGATGTCTTGAATTATATTGATTTGATATCAGAAATATCAGTTTCCCCTAAGTTTATTGAATTACCTCATTACTCTAAAGGTTCTAGTAAG
>NZ_JAZGQA010000565.1:0-264 GCF_048593855.1 Yersinia sp. 2542 StPb PI | reverse complement strand
GTTATGCAACATCAGGCGCACCCCATCCAATTTACTCAGATGTTTGAGCTCCAGCGTTTGCAACTGCGTGCACAACTTTTCCAACGCATGCTCTGCCCGGTACACCTGAGCCAGGTCACCGTAGCATAACGTCATGGTGCGCCAGACTTGCTGCAACCGGTCACTCAGCCAGGCCAATAACGCCACTCGGGCATGGGTTTGCGGCGGCCATAATGCACTCCACTGATGAGACAGCAAGCCCGCCAGCAGCTCTAACCCTTCACA
>NZ_JAZGQA010000564.1:0-265 GCF_048593855.1 Yersinia sp. 2542 StPb PI | reverse complement strand
ATTCTGTCCAGAAAAGCAAGGCGGAGGTTGTCTGCACTCTTGCCGACCGAGCGGATGCGGTCTTGCTCGCCGAAAAACTGACCAGCATCCAGGCTGAAGTTGACAGCCGCAAGCAACGGGCAACCGAATACGGCAAGCGCGAAAGTGCCGCCGCCATCGCCCGCGCCACAGGTGCAGCATGACCCCCTATCTCGAACACGTCGCCGCGAACATCGCCGCGCTGGTCTTCATTGCCCTTGTCGGTGCCGGTCTGTGGCTTGCCGTC
>NZ_JAZGQA010000563.1:0-266 GCF_048593855.1 Yersinia sp. 2542 StPb PI | reverse complement strand
CTGCTGTCCGCCAGCGCATACTGACCGAGGAAGCCACTGTTATTGCCGGTCAGCGACACATTCGCACCATTGTTGATATCAACAGTCGAATCCGCCACACCGCTGAGGGCATTGGCAACCGCGCCGCTAACACCGTTCAGCACCAGATGGGAGGTGGCGGTATCCAGATTCACAGTAGCCGTCGAGGCTCCCAGATTACTGGCCTGCGTTACCGTTAATGCCCCTGTGGCACCGATATGGTGTGCGCCGCTAAAGCTATTCGTGCC
>NZ_JAZGQA010000562.1:0-267 GCF_048593855.1 Yersinia sp. 2542 StPb PI | reverse complement strand
ATCCCTTGTTAAACTCATACCAAATTTCTCTCTTTTAAAAAGCTTTTTCCCTATTATATTTTCAAAGTCTTTGATCGACTTTGCTACCGGAGGTGTAGTCCTGTTCATCACCCTTGCGGCCTTACTCAGCGAGCCATTTTCGACTACGGCCATAAAAGCCTCTAGCTTTCGAGATAGAAACATAATTCACTAATCCTTTGCGTAAAAATTTATCAGAAAAAATGACAGGCATGTCAACATGCACAAGGCTAGCTGTAGATAACATTC
>NZ_JAZGQA010000561.1:0-267 GCF_048593855.1 Yersinia sp. 2542 StPb PI | reverse complement strand
CCTAATTGATTGACATAATAAAATAGCATTGTGCTTCTCTGTTTTTATATATTCCTGATAATTTTGTTATTGGTGGGAAATATATTTTCCTTTTGACGGAAGGTGTATTTCCCATGTCGAAATTGTTTTAGGTGATATTTAAATTTCAGCTTAACATGATTATTTTGGTATGTTTTTACGCGGGAGCGGGATAAGTGAATATGGGCCTGTATACACACAAAAATGTAACGCTTAGCCTATTTTGGGTGCTATGGATAGCATGTTTAG
>NZ_JAZGQA010000560.1:0-268 GCF_048593855.1 Yersinia sp. 2542 StPb PI | reverse complement strand
AGATCAAATACTACGGGAGAATGGCGTCTTTCATCTTTCACCAACTACAATATACCACACTTTAAAGGATTGTTTCAATTATATTAAAAACTCCCCATACAGGAGCGTTTATTGTGAAATTATTTTAAGTTCACTGATTAATTCTTCCACTGAAATTTGATTGCCATCTAACGTGTATTGTTTCATTTTAACATCAAATCGAACTATTTTTTGATCTATACCTTCAATAACGATATATTCCTCGTCAATATAGGTATGGCTTTTCATA
>NZ_JAZGQA010000055.1:0-24573 GCF_048593855.1 Yersinia sp. 2542 StPb PI | reverse complement strand
TATAATGGCTACCCTACTCCTTTCCGCTACCTTTGTTGTTAACGCCCAATCTGTTACCCTTGCAGCGCCACAAATTATTGCCCACCGCGCAGGAACGGCTGATGCGCCAGAAAATACCTTACCGGCTATCGATAAAGCACTGTCTAATGGTGCTGACGCCATATGGATTACATTACAACTATCGAAAGATAATATTCCGGTATTGTATCGCCCTATAGACCTCAAAGAGTTGACAGATAAGTCCGGTGCCATCTCAGGTTATACTGCACAACAACTGGCTAAAGTGGATGCGAGCGTTGCCTATGATAAGAAACATCATATTCAACCTAAGGCTGGCTCACACACAGGTATTCCCACACTTGATGAAGTGCTGAAGAAGTATCCTGACACGACATTCTATCTGGACATTAAATCGCCCGATGCCAACCCAATAACCTTTGCCAAAGCCCTAAAAGAGACGCTTACCGCAACCAGCAAGGGAGAAAAAGATCGCTTCGCACGTACCCGGGTTTACTCTACGGATGATAACTATCTGGAGGCACTGGATACAGTCAATGCAGACAGCGATGCCTCGCATAAAATCAAGCGATTTGAAAGCCGCAACTTTACCCGTACTCAATTAGCTAATATTATGATGGATCATAAATGTGAATTGCCAGCAGATAATAAAGAGCGTTGGTATGGTTTAGAGCTACATCGCAAAGTACAAGTGGTAGAAAAATACACGTTGGGCGAAGGCCGTTCTGACGCAGTATTAAGCTGGGATAAAGAGGCGATGGATTGTTTTAGAAGGAATACCAACGCACATATTATTTTCTTCGGCATCAATACTCCCGAAGATTATAAAAAAGCGAGAGAATTACAGGCAAATGGAGTTATGGTTGATTCTCCTGCACTTTTTAAAAGTATAGTGAGCAAGTAAGAATAAATAAGTAAAAAACAACCACAATGGTATAGACGTAAATCAGAAAATGAAAAAACAGCATTATCGCCGTAGACTAATCAGCCACGAATAGCACTAAAGCGTAAATACCCCCCCTGGTCAACACTGAGTTGGCTGGGGGGTTATATCTAAATTTACTTGTCGTGCATATAACCACGTTTTATACAGAATGCTCGGCATTAAAGCATCGTAATCTATAACACATCTTATAGGATACGGTATTGATCCAATTTTTTCTGGCGAGCGGCTTCCTTAGCCAAGCGCTTCTTACGAGAATCACAAGGCTCAGGGCAATCACATACTTTCTCCATCCCCAAACCCGCTATTCCTCCGCAACTGCCCTGTAAGGTTTTACGTTTTACGATATAACCTAACGACATCCCGCCGATGGCCAATAGAAAGAAAACAAAGGATGCGATAAAAACAGTCAACATATCCTCTCCTATCAAGGCCGTTTTTGCAGATAAGGTTTGAACGCATCAGAATAGCGTTCCTCAAAACCTTCATCGGTTTTTACTATCATAAACACCGGAATACCCAGTAAATTAGCGAGTGCCATCCCTCTTTCTGGCCCAAGGACATCTAACCCAGTCGACAGTCCATCTGCGGTCATACAGCTTGGGTCCAAAACAGTAATTGAGACTAATCGATGGTTAATTGGTCGGCCGGTATCCGGGTCAATCGTATGTGAGTAACGCACACCATTCTGTTCAAAGTAATTACGATAATCCCCTGAGGTTGCTATTGCCATACGTCCAGGTTCGATAACCTCTTGAGCACTTTGCGCAGAACCTGCGACAGGTTTTTCTATCGCAATGCGCCAAGGTTTATTTTCCCCATTATTGCCACGAGTCCGTACTTCCCCTCCGATATCAACCATATAGTTGGTGATATTTTGCGTTTCCAGATATTCGGCCACAACATCGACCCCATATCCCTTGGCAATAGAGGATAGATCAACATACAACTCAGGGATCCGTTTGACCAAGGCACCATTTTCTACGGCCAGATTATTAATACCGACCCATGCCTGACGTTTGGCAATTTCAGCCTCAGTAGGAACAACATCTGGCCGCCCTTCAGGACCAAAGCCCCATAAGTTAACCAAAGGTCCAACGGTGACATCCAGCGCACCATCGGTCAGGCGATTAATGCGAATAGCCTCACGCACGACTTTAGCCGTCGCCGCTGAAACCGCGAAAGGTGTATTCACTGCGCGACTTTGATTAAAGCGACTCAATTCAGAGTCGGGCCGATATGTCGACATCTGGTCATTAACCTGTTCCAACTCGCGGTCTATTTCCTGCTGTAACTTCTCTGGGCTGGGTGTGGATGAGTCACTCATATACTTAATTGAATATGAAGTTCCCATGGTTTTACCTTCGAGATTAACTTGCTCAGGACCACATCCTGTGAGCAGCAAAATCCCCACCACTGCCATGAACCAATGTGTTATCTGTTTCTGCACAAATATCCCCAATTGCAGTAAAAAGCCGTGTAATGGCAAATCAGCCACCAAAATCATCAAGCATAATATTGTCGTCTTCCACACCGAGATCCTTCAGCATCTTGATAACTGCCGCATTCATCATCGGAGGGCCACACATATAGAATTCACAATCTTCCGGTGCCGGATGATTTTTAAGGTAATTTTCTAACAACACGTTATGAATGAAGCCGGTATATCCCGTCCAATTATCTTCCGGTTGTGGGTCTGATAATGCAACGTGCCAACGGAAATTATCATTCTCAGCCTGTAACTGGTCAAAATCTTCTTCATAGAACATTTCACGCCGTGAACGCGCACCATACCAAAAACTGATTTTACGCTTCGAATGTAGCCGCTTAAGCTGATCAAAAATATGCGAGCGCATCGGTGCCATACCCGCCCCACCGCCAATAAAGACCATCTCGGCATCGGTATCTTTGGCAAAAAACTCACCAAATGGACCAGAGATAATCACCTTATCACCGGGTTTTAGTGACCAGATATAAGAGGACATAATGCCCGGCGGCGCATCAGGAACTGACGGTGGTGGCGTGGCAATACGCACGTTAAGCATGATAATGCCACGCTCTTGTGGGTAGTTTGCCATCGAGTAGGCACGCACCGTTGGTTCAACGACCACTGACTCGAACCGGAACAGATTGAATTTATCCCAATCACCGCGATATTCATCAGGCACATCGAAGTCCGCATATTTAACGGTATGCGGTTCAGCTTCTATTTGGATAAAACCACCAGCACGGAATGGCACCACTTCACCATCTGGAATCTTCAGTTTCAGTTCTTTGATAAATGTGGCTTTATTATCATTAGAGATAACTTCACACTCCCACTTTTTCACCCCAAAGATTTCTTCTGGCAATTCAATTTTCAGATTTTGCTTAACGCTAACCTGGCAAGCTAACCGGCAGCCTTCTTTCGCTTCACGCTTTGAGATATGTGAAAGTTCCGTCGGCAGGATATCCCCGCCACCTTCTTTAATCGTCACGCGGCACTGCCCGCAGGAACCGCCACCACCACAAGCTGAAGAAACGAAAATACCTTGGCTGGAAAGCATGTTGAGCAGCTTATCCCCTGCCGGAGCGGTAAAACTTTTGTCCGCATCATCATTAACATCAACGGTAATATCACCGGTATTCACCAATTTTGATTTGGCAAATAGAATCATCACCGTCAATGCCAGTACGATGAGGGTGAACATCACTACGCCCAGAATTATTTCCATGAATTATTCCTGCCTTTATAAATTCACACCGGAGAAAGACATAAACCCTAAGGCCATCAATCCGGTTGTGATAAAGGTGATCCCTAACCCCTGTAAGCCCGCAGGCACATTGGCATATTTCATTTTTTCGCGAATACCTGCGAGCGCTACAATCGCCAGCATCCAACCGATACCCGAGCCAAAGCCGTAAACGATGGACTCAGGGAAGTTGTAATCTCGTTGCGCCATAAAGGAGACGCCGCCGAAGATGGCGCAGTTGACGGTGATCAGTGGCAGGAAAATACCCAATGCGTTATAAAGTGCCGGGAAATAGCGATCGAGAATCATCTCCAACACCTGCACTATGGCAGCGATAACACCAATAAAGGTGATGAAGTTGAGGAAACTAAGATCAACCCCTTCAACCAATGCGCCATCACGCAGCACCAGGTTATAAACCAGATTATTCGCAGGTACTGAGATACCCAATACCACCGTTACCGCGATACCAAGGCCAAAGGCGGTCGACACTTTCTTGGAAACAGCGAGGAAAGTACACATCCCCAAAAAGAATGCTAACGCCATATTCTCCACAAACACCGCGCGGACAAACAGACTGATGTAATGTTCCATCATCAATTACTCCTTCTCAATCTGCGCAGGTTTCAGGGTACGCAGACCCCAAATCAGCAAACCAATGATAAAGAATGCGCTTGGTGCCAACAGGAACAATCCGTTCGGCTGATACCACCCGCCGTTCTGGACGGTTTCAAATACTGTTACTCCAAATAATTTGCCGGAGCCAATCAGTTCGCGGACAAAACCCACCAACACCAGCACCACGCCGTAACCCAAACCATTACCAATACCATCCATAAAGCTTTCAATCGGCGGCGATTTCATCGCATAAGCTTCAGCACGCCCCATCACAATACAGTTAGTAATAATCAGGCCGACAAATACTGATAGCTGTTTGGATATCTCATAGGCATAAGCCCGTAAGATCTGATCGACCACAATCACCAGCGAGGCAATAATCACCATCTGAACAATGATGCGCACGCTGTTTGGAATATGATTGCGAATCAGTGAGATAAAGAAACTGGAGAACGCCGTTACCAAGGTAACGGCCAGCGTCATCACTAATGCGGTTTCCAGCTTGGTGGTCACCGCCAGTGCGGAACAAACGCCAAGGATCTGTAAGGCTATCGGGTTGTTATCAAATAACGGCCCAAATAAAACCCGTTTAATCTCTTTGCTATCAGCCATTTTTTAACGCTCCTTCGCGCACTTTTTTCAGGAACGGGCCAAAGCCGTTTTCACCGAGCCAAAAATCAAAGCTGTTTTGCACCCCATTAGAGGTCAAGGTTGCGCCTGACAGACCATCGATGGCGTGAGGATCATTAGCCGGTGCGCGCCCTTTAACAATATGAATAGCCGGTTGCCCTTGCTCGTCAAATAACCGCTTACCAATCCATTGGTTACGCCAGATTGGGTTCTCAACCTCGCCTCCCAGACCTGGGGTCTCACCCTGATCGTAATAGGTGATACCACGCACCGTTTTGCCGTCAGTGTCGATGGCAACAAAGGCATACATCATTGACCACAGACCGGAGCCATAAACAGGTAGAACTATCTTGTTGATTTGACCACTTTCACCACGTACCAGGTAGATTTCAACGACATTCGCGCGCCGGCGGATGCCAGCAATATCCTGTGCGGGCGTCAGGGCAATGCTCATTTGGTCACTACGCAGTGCCTGAGCACGATCAAAGGTTGCCGGATCTTGTTGAATAAACGCACCGCTTTGCAAATCCAGCAGCCGTGGTTCAATGCGCAGCGCAAATTCCCGCTGAACGTTTTCTGTCGGCATTCTTGGTTGCAACAAACCCGCTACCGCTAGAATATTGCGCTGTTTGTCTAATAGCCGTTGCTCCTGCTGCTTGGCTTTCAAACCAACAGCCGCACCAGAAACCACCACAGAACACACCAGACAGAGCACAATTACCACCAGCAACGTTTTGCTGATGCTGTCATTATTTCTTGGTTTATCACTCGCCACGCGCTTTCCTCCGCTTGATGTTGGCCTGAACAACCACATAGTCAAACAGCGGTGCAAACAGGTTGGCGAACAGGATCGCCAGCATCATTCCTTCGGGATAAGCTGGATTAGCGACGCGGATTAACACACACATCGCACCAATCAAGCCGCCATACCACCATTTCCCTTTATTGGTAAAGGAAGCCGATACCGGGTCGGTCGCCATAAAGATCATCCCGAAAGCGAAACCACCGAGTACCAGATGCCAATACCACGGCATGGCAAATAACGGATTGGTAGTGGAACCAACCCAGTTAAATAGGTAGGCCGTGGCAATCATGCCAATCATGACCCCAGCCACAATCCGCCACGAGGCGATGCGGCCGAAAAGAATAATGGCACCGCCAATCAGGATCATCAGCGTAGAGACCTCGCCAATAGAACCGGGAATATTACCGAGGAAAGCATCCATCCACGTAATAGGCTGATTAGTAATGGTGTTAACCAAACTGTGGCTACCGTTGACACTCCATTGTGACAATGGAGTTGCACCAGAAAAACCATCAGCGGCAGTCCACACCAAATCACCGGATATCTGTGCCGGATAAGCAAAGAATAGGAAAGCACGCCCAGCCAGTGCCGGGTTGAGGAAGTTACGCCCGGTGCCACCAAAAATCTCTTTACCAATAACCACACCGAAAGAGATCCCAAGTGCTGCTTGCCATAATGGCAATGTGGGAGGGACTATCAGGGCAAACAGAATCGAGGTGACAAAGAAACCTTCGTTGATTTCATGCTTGCGGACAATAGAGAATACCACTTCCCAAAAACCGCCGACCACAAACACAACGGCATAGATAGGCAGAAAATAAACCGCCCCCAGCACCATTTTGCTTGCCCAGCCAGCATCTGGAGCCAATGACGCCCCGAGCATTTGTGCCAACCAGTAATGCCAGTCACTGGCTATAACCTGTTGCAGTTCCGCGCCACTGTAGAGTTGGTTTAGCGCCGGGATAGCCTGTAGCCCTACGTTATACATGCCCCAGAACATGGCTGGGAATACCGCCAACCATACCAGAATCATCATCCTTTTCAGGTCGATTGCATCTCGTACATGGGAAGCACCCGGTGTTACTTTGCCCTGCGTATAGAAAATAGTGGCTGCGGCTTCATATAGCGGATAGTACTTCTCTAATTTGCCACCCGCTTCAAAGTGGTGCTCTATTTTCTCAAGAAAATTTTTCAGGCCCATCAGTTATCCTTCCTGCTCAATCTGGGTCAATATGTCGCGCAGTGCCGGACCGTATTCGTACTTACCGGGGCAGACAAATGTACATAAAGCCAAATCTTCTTCATCTAACTCCAGGCACCCTAGCGCTTGCGCGCTGTCGGTATCACCGGATAACAGATCACGCAACAAATGGGTTGCCAGGATATCCAGTGGCATCACCCGCTCATAGTTGCCAATAGGCACCATAGCGCGCTCCCCGCCGTGCATATCGGTAGAGAAAGCAAACAGTTTGCGTTTGAAGAAATGGCCCAGCGTGGTGCGGGTGATCGAATATTTATCGCGACCTGGCATTACCCAACCAAATAGCTCTTTTTCTCGCCCTTCGCGGATAACCGATACTTGCTGGTGGAAACGCCCCAAATAACCATGAGTTGCGGAGAAAGCCGTGCCGCTGAGGACTGAACCAGAGATAATACGGTTCTCCCCCTCTTTTAACTTAGCCGCAGTTAATTCAGCCAGGCTGGCACCCAAACGGGTGCGCACTAATACCGGTTGATTTACCTGTGGACCCGCCAGCGCAACGATGCGGTCAGTACAGAGTTCACCACGGGTAAATAATTTACCGATAGCAATCACATCCTGATAACCCACATGCCACACCATTTTACGCAAGCTCACCGGCTCAAGAAAATGGATGTGGGTACCAACCAGACCCGCAGGATGCGGGCCGGAGAATTCATTATAAGTTATCTGGGCATTCGAATGGTTGGCAACCACCTGCCCCGGGGCATGGCCCACATGCACCTTGCCTTCAGTTAGACGTGTAAGAACAGTTAAACCATGCTTAAAGGCGTCTGACTCAGTGGCAATAATGACCTGCGGATCGGCTGCCAGCGGTTGGGTATCCATTGCACTGACAAAAATAGCGCGTGGGTGACTACCAGGAACAGGGGTTTTACTAAACGGGCGGGTTCTGAATGCGGTCCATAAACCAGACGCCAGTAATAGGCTTTGCACCTGTTCATTGCTCAGATGATTAAGGTCCGCTGCATCATAGTGTGGGAAAGGAACTTGCTCATCCCCTTCAATCGCTATCACAACAGATTGTAGCACCCGGCGTTCACCACGATTAATAGCGCTAATTCTACCACTGGCGATCGCAGTAAAGGTCACCCCTGGATTTTTTTTATCTTCAAAGAGCGCCTGGCCTTTCTTAACCCAATCACCTTCTTGCACCAACATTGAGGGGCGCATGCCCACATACTCTTCACCGAGCAGAGCCACATGACGAATAGCAGGACCATCCTCTATCACCTGCACAGGTGCTCCGGCGATGGGTAGGTCGAGTCCTTTCTTTATTTTAATCATAGGTTTGAGCGACTTTATTAGTTATATCAAATGCTGTACTTAGCCCAGAGTGTACAGCCACATAAAGATAAGATACTTTCATGGTTCAGTTAAACGACGGTTTAATACCCAGTCAATTAGATAAACATAAACGCTAATTGAAAGCATCGCGGTAATGAGTACTGATACCCACATTGAATGATTTCAGGGTAAAATGGCTGTTATAACGATTACATGTGCAAGCCATCAGCAGTGGACGATTTTAGCATTTTCATTCCGCACTGTCTGACAAATGCAGTGACCTGGGTCAAGCAAACACGAATATTTTACGGCTAATTTATCTATCCACTCGGTAAAATCGTATCGTTAATTCATGTTTACCGACTTTGTGGTTATTTTATACAAAACATATATTGCTAAAATTTTTCCGACTGATAATCTGCGCCTATAAATCGAAAAATGCAGTGGCATAATTTACATAATATAAGTAGGAATAATAAATGGGCAAAATCGCACGGTTGTTTGCGATGCTTACGTTTGTGGTGATAATTGGTTTGCCTGCGGTATCCTTCACCAGCTCAGCCAGTGAGCCTGTGGCAGTATCCAAAGAGCTAAAACAACAATTACTCGGGTCATCGGTCTATATTCAGATTTTCAAAGAAGAACGTACCCTGGAATTATACGCCAGACTACAAGGTGAATATCGTTTAGTGCAAAGCTATCGCATCTGTGAATTTTCAGGTGGCCTTGGCCCAAAACGCCGTGAAGGGGATTTTAAAAGCCCGGAAGGTTTTTACAGTATTGATATGCGCCATTTAAAACCTGACAGTAAGTTTTATCGGGCAATCAATATTGGCTTCCCAAATGATTATGATAAGTCGCAGGGTTATTCAGGGAAATATCTGATGATCCACGGCGCTTGCAAATCAATCGGCTGTTATGCAATGACCGATGCCTATATGGACGAGATATTTAACTACGTGCAAACGGCATTTATCTTTGGTCAGGAAAAAGTGGATATCAGTATCTATCCATTCCGTATGACTGAACAAAATATGCAACGCCACCGTAACTCGTCGGATTACAGCTTCTGGCGGCAATTACAGCCGGGATATGCCTATTTTACCAAAAACCGGATGCCCCCCTCCGTTGCAGTGATCAACGGGCAGTATGTACTCAGCCGCCCGCCAGTCTCCAATGCACCGGTATCGCAATATGCGCTCACCAAATCAAATTCGCTCACCAAAACAGAATAATGCAAATTCACCTGGTGCAATTTTGTGCCAGGTTTCATTACCTGTCAGGGGTTGAGTCGCGATCACCGTGACCACATCTTTGGGTGTGGTCTGGCGTTGAAAATCTATCTCAACATCTTGATCCAGTAAGGTCGCTTTACCAAAAGGTGCCCGGCGCGTAATCCAATACAGATTGGTCGAACAGAACGCCATCACAAAACGCCCATCCGAGAGCAACATATTAAAGACCCCTTTTGCCCGCAACTGCTCACATAGGGTAGCGATATAGCGGAATACCGCTGGCCAGTTACTGGGAGTACGAGGGTAGCGCTTTGCCAATTGATTAAGTAGCCAGCAGAAAGCATATTCGCTGTCAGTCTGACCGATAGGCCGGAAAGTACCGGTCTCTAATTGACGATAACCTTTAAGTTGGCCGTTATGGGCATACGTCCAGTTTCGCCCCCACATTTCGCGGGTAAAAGGGTGGGTATTCTCTAACGCCACTTCACCGCGATTTGCCTGACGGATATGAGAAACCACCGCACAGGATTTTATCGGGTAGTCTTGTACCAAACGGGCTATGGGTGAATTAAAACTGGGTTGGGGATCTTTAAACGTGCGGCAACCATTACCTTCATAAAAGGTAATACCCCAGCCATCTTTATGTGGGCCAGTCCCCCCGCCCCTTTGCACCAGGCCAGTAAAGCTAAAGCAAATATCCGTGGGAACATTTGCGCTCATCCCGAGCAATTCGCACATAACCAACCTCCCGCGTATATCTTAGCTCTTGGTGTTGCAGCGTTGTAGCTGCTCTCGCTCACCGTCAAGGTGATCAACGAGATTGATAATACCGTTGATCACCACGACATATCAGGCTTTAACCATCTCTTTTTCAATCAATTGAATCAAGATATGAATCACTTTGATATGAATTTCCTGAATGCGATCGGCATAACCCAAATGGGGAACCCGAATTTCGATATTTGCCGTGCCCGCCATTTTGCCACCGTCTTTACCCGTCAGGGTGATAACCTTCATCCCTTTGGCACGAGCAGCATCAATCGCCTTAATGACATTAGCTGAATTACCAGAAGTGGAAATACCGAGTAATACATCCCCTGCGCGACCGACGGCTTCAACATAACGAGAGAAGATATAGTCATAGCCAAAATCATTACTAACACAAGAGATATGGCTAACATCTGAAATAGCAATCGCCGGATAACCTGGACGATTCTCGCGGTAGCGGCCGGTCAACTCTTCGGCAAAATGCATGGCATCACAATGGGAACCGCCATTACCGCATGACAAGACTTTACCGCCAGCCTTAAAAGAATCAGCCAATAATACGGCTGCGTTCGCAATAGCATTGATATTGCTATCATCTTGCAAAAAGTTTGCCAGTGTGTCTGCTGCTTCATTCAATTCACTGCGGATTAAATCCTGGTACATGGGAGCCTCTTTATAGTTCTATGGCATCGATATTCATCAGCCGTCAGTGTACCGGATAGCATAAACAGCGAGAAGCACTGTAATGAATAAGACATAAGAGTTTTAACTATTAATGCGGGCAGTTTGTGAGATGAGTTGTAAATAACATGTAATGGTATTGATAAAAATAATGAGATGGACTACAACAAATGTATCTCTCAACAGGTCAGACCTCCTACATCTCAGGAGCTTCACTATGATGGTTCTTAGCATTGTTGCCTTACTGGTTCTTATTGGTGTGCTGTTCTATCACCAGGTGAACCTCTATCTCAGTAGTTTGATTCTTGTCGTTTACACCGCCGCGATGGGAGCGTTGCAGTTATGGTCATTCTGGGCATTATTGCCTCTGGTGATTGTTTTGCTACCCCTGACGCTGACCCCACTGCGCCAGTCACTGTTTTCTGCACCCGCATTGCGCATGTTCCGTAAAGTCATGCCTGCGATGTCACGCACCGAAAAAGAAGCGATTGATGCAGGTACCACTTGGTGGGAAGGTGATTTATTCCAGGGCCAGCCTGACTGGAAGAAACTGCATAACTACCCAAAACCGCAGTTAACCGCCGAAGAACAAGCTTTTATTGATGGGCCGGTAGAAGAAGCCTGTCGTATGGCTAATGACTTCCAAATTACCCACGAACTGGCTGACTTGCCGCCAGAACTGTGGGCGTATCTGAAAGAACACCGCTTCTTTGCGATGATCATTAAGAAAGAGTACGGCGGCCTTGATTTCTCAGCTTATGCTCAGGCACGTGTACTGCAAAAACTGTCTGGCGTGTCTGGCATTTTAGCCATCACGGTTGGTGTTCCTAACTCTCTCGGCCCCGGCGAATTGCTGCAACACTACGGCACTGAAGAGCAAAAAAATCATTATTTGCCTGGTTTGGCCCGTGGCGACGAGATCCCTTGTTTCGCCCTGACCAGCCCAGAAGCGGGTTCTGATGCCGGCGCAATCCCAGATACCGGCACCGTCTGTATGGGCGAATGGCAAGGTAAGCAGGTACTGGGCATGCGCCTGACCTGGAATAAACGCTATATCACCCTCGCCCCGATCGCCACAGTGCTCGGGCTGGCGTTCAAACTGTCTGACCCTGAACATCTGTTGGGCGATACCGTTGATTTAGGCATCACCTGTGCGCTGATCCCAACCAACACCCCTGGGGTGGAAATTGGTCGTCGTCACTTCCCACTGAATGTGCCATTCCAAAATGGCCCGACCCGTGGCAATGATATCTTTGTGCCGATTGATTACATCATCGGCGGGCCAAAAATGGCTGGGCAGGGCTGGCGCATGCTGGTGGAATGCCTGTCTGTTGGCCGCGGGATTACCTTGCCGTCCAATGCCACTGGTAGCTTGAAAAGTGTGGCGATGGGGATCGGTGCTTACGCCTATATTCGTCGTCAGTTCAAAATCTCAATCGGTAAAATGGAAGGGATTGAAGAGCCGTTGGCGCGAATCGCCGGTAATGCTTATGTGATGGACGCGGCGGCAACCTTAATTACCAGCGGTATTATGCTAGGTGAGAAACCGGCGGTGTTATCCGCTATCGTTAAATATCACTGTACCCACCGTGGTCAACGCGCCGTGATGGATGCCATGGATATTGCGGGCGGTAAAGGGATCTGCCTTGGGCCGGCCAACTTCGTAGCCCGTGGCTACCAAGGTGCCCCTATCGGTATCACCGTTGAAGGCGCTAACATTCTGACCCGTAGCATGATTATCTTCGGCCAAGGGGCAATCCGTTGCCATCCGTTTGTTCTGGATGAAATGGCAGCAGCACAATCGAATGATGTTGCCGCCTTCGATAAAGCGCTGTTCGGTCATTTGGGCCATGTGGGTAGCAGCAAAATCCGTAGTTTCTGGTTGGGGCTGACCAATGGCCGCACCAGTGCCACACCAACCAAAGACAGCACTCGCCGTTATTACCAGCATCTGAACCGCCTGAGCGCCAATTTAGCTTTACTGTCTGATGTCTCAATGGGCGTGTTGGGTGGCAGCCTGAAACGTCGTGAACGTATCTCTGCCCGTCTGGGGGATATTCTCAGCCAAATGTATCTGGCATCAGCAACGTTGAAACGCTATGAAGACGAAGGCCGCCAAAAAGAAGACCTGCCGTTGGTACATTGGGGTGTGCAAGATGCCCTGCATCAGGCAGAGCAGGCTCTGGATGATTTACTGCGTAACTTCCCAAATGGCGTTATTGCCGGGTTAATGCGGTTGGTGGTCTTCCCGTTTGGTCGCGTACATCAGGCACCGTCAGACCAGCTGGACCATCAACTGGCGCAGTTACTGCAAGTACCTTCAGCAACCCGCAGCCGTATTGGTCGTGGTCAGTATCTGACACCGAGCGAGTTTAATCCGGTAGGTTTGCTGGAAGCCGCTTTGCAAGATGTGATTGCAGCAGAGCCAATTCATAAGCGCCTGAGTAAAGAAGCGGGTAAAAGCCTGCCATTTACTCGCCTGGATGTGCTGGCAAAAAATGCGCTGGCTGAAGGGAAAATCAATGTTGAAGAGGCCGCTATTTTGACTAAAGCAGAAGAGAGTCGCCTGCGCTCAATTAATGTCGATGAGTTTGCAGCCGATGCCTTGGCAGCCAAGCCCGCACTAAAGCAGCCAACCAAACAACGGCAAACTGAAGCGGCGTAATAAATAAGTCTTATTGATGTTAGTGTCTACTCAAGCCTCCGATTCAGGAGGCTTTTTTTATCCTCTTTCAGCACCACAATCATCAAGCAGGCCTCTAATAATTAGCCCGAATTGCTCAGGTTTCCCGCTAAACAGCACATTATCAGGCTGAATTGTTAACAACTGGCGACGTAGGCTATTACGCCACTCAATATCGGTGATCAGCCGCACGGTAACCGCAATATACTCAGCCAAATCATGCGCAATCAGCTCCTCAGATAATCCCAGCCGACGGAACAATCCCTCATCGATATGTTCGTGTACTTCAGCCCCACTCAGGCAAACACCGGGTAACCCCTGACGCACAGTATCGACGATGCCATTGGTATTGCCGAAAGGAAAAGGATTAATAAACAGGTCACACTGATTAATAACCAATAAATAGTCCTGATAGGCCAAATGCTCATAGATTTTAGCTTGAGGGATAACAGCATTAACGGCTTTTTCCATCACTCGATGGGTAATTCCCCAGCAAAAACCCACCAAAAAATGAAATATCACCGGCGTTGATGTTTGCCGGGCAATCTCAGCACAGGTATCGATAAAGCGAGGGTTAATTTTCATCGCCGAGGCACAAACCGCGATATGTACCGCTGGGCGCTCATCGAAATGTTGTATCGGTTCCGGCTGGCAAATATTGGCAGGCGGCACATAGGGCAGACAGTCCTTGGGTAACGCAACCACTTTTTCGGAGAAACACTGAGGATCCCCCAGATAATCCTCTTCCACTAATACCGCATCAATATAGCCGGAATGGGTCGTTGCCGGATGGCCTAGTGCCATTATCTGTAAGGGGGCTAAGCGTAAATTAGTCAGTGCAATGGTGAGTGGGAACATCCCGACACTGGGGAAGTAGATAACATCCGGTCGCAATTGTTGCGCCAATGCCACAATAGCCTCAACCGCCCCCGCCCGCTGGACCTCGGTAAAATCATCAAAAACGTCACGGGTGATGGCATCAGTGGCCCCCACAATGGTGACGCCATGGGTGGAAAACTGCTCACGCGCGGCGCGCAACGTACTGGAGTGAGTACGGTAAATAGAATGGCCGCTGTTAAACCACTCCAGGATAACCAGCATCAATGGTTTATCCCGTGCAGGTGGGAGGGAGTGGTTATCAGATAGCCCATTGTGCAGCAACGTGTTACGTAAGTGAAAATTAATACTGCGTTTTATGGCGTGTTTTGCTGCTCTATCCGCATAACTGCAATGCATATAAACATCGTGCAGGATGCGTTCAGGTAAGCCCTCAAGATTCTCTAGCGTTAGTAGTTTTTCAGGTAACCACTCTAATAGCCGCTCACGTTTCGCATGCCCGGCAGCGCTGGGTAAAATACGTGGCGACAGTAACGCCAGAAACAGTGCCGCGGCAACCGGGGGATTAAATTGCCACAATATATCCGGCTGAAGCGGAATACCCGATTCAGGTAAATACATCAGGCAAAATTTCAGAAAATTATGGTGCTCAAAGCGCAAAGGATGAGCGCATCCCTCCCCCGCTTGATTAAGGTTGGTAATCACATGATCCGCATGACCAAAAGGTGATGCGGCAAATATCAACGCTATCCAGCGATGGAAATTAATCAGTTGTAAAAAACCTTTATCGGATACCACAAAACCAGGATCAGAAAGTAGGTTGCCAATAGCCGCAGCCAGGCGATTACAGTAATGCTCCTGTTGCTGTACCGATTGATGCTTAAGCGAAAAAACATCCCAGCGGCCATATTGGCGGTCCAGTTGCTCCAACATCAAGACCAGTAATCGCCCCGCCTCCTCATAGCGCCGCACACACACTAAAAACTCGAAATAGGGTAATGAGAATGCGGTCGACTGTTCTACCGCTGATGCTAATTCAGCCGTTTTCTCCACCATTGTCAGCTCACCTTTTTACATCGATATCACGATTTCTCTAGCAAATTTAGAGAGTTAAAAATCCATTACTCCTGACCCGATATTTTAGTCAGAGGGTTCCACTTACCGAGAACATGGGTCCCGCATAGCTCGTGCTGATTGGTAACCTGTTCGGAGGTTATACCCTTAGGAATACAAACCGTGAGGCTGATATGGTCTGTACTATCATGCTCATATTCAGTCAGGATAGAGGGCGGTAAAGTTTGTGTTTCAAAGGCACTGAGGATTTGGTTTCGTCTTCTGAGTAACGAGGCTGATTCCCCCCCCTCCTGAGACTGAGCTACCTGCGTACTATCTCCAGTCGATTTCCCTCCGGGATTAGGGGCCGGCCTGACTTTATCGCCAAAATTATTTTTATTAACAGGTTTGCCATTGATAATCACATTGTCACCAATATTCTCCGGCAAGGTGAAAAACACCGATGGCTTATATGAGCCGGTATTCCCGCTAAGCGTGATGTCAGTTATCGCTGCATAATCATTGAGGAAAATACCATGAGTATTGTCGGAACGGCCGTTGACCCTACCACCACTCATTGGGCCACCAATATGCACACCATGACCATCACCTGCGGCATCACCATTAATCGTCGTATTGCCGCTGTTGAATACTAGCCCCGTGGTCTCCACGCCATGACCATCGCTGGCATTACCGCCTAAGGTGGTGTCATTCAGCGTATTGTTGCCGCCTAACTGAACACCGGTGCCTTTCTCACCGCTAGCATTGCCGGTCACCGTCAGCAGATCATCCGGTGCCGGGCCACTGAGCGAGGCATTTTCACCAATATCAACACCGGTGCCGTTAGTGGTATCGCCTTGCACCACGCTGCCGTTGCCACCTGTCAGATTAGCGGCGAACTCTACCCCCTTACCGTCCGGGCTGTTGCCGTTGAGGATGGCGTGGTCCAGATTACTGTCATTTGCCACCTTGATGCCGCTGCCATTAGCTGATGTACCATTAATTGTGCCGCCACTGACTGCCCCGCCAAGCTGGACACCGTTGCCATTCTCCGATTTACCCCCAATCGTGGTATTACCTTCATTTTGTAGTAAGCCATTAATATCCACCCCAGTACCCTCAGTGGCATTCCCCGTCAGGGTGGTGTTATCAAGGAGATTGATACCGTCAAGCTGCACGCCGGTGCCATTCTCGCCGCTGGCGTTGCCGGTAACATTGAGCAGATCACCCAGGCCACCGCCCTCCAGGAGGATTTGTTTACCAATGTCCACCCCGGTGCCGTTAGTGGTATCGCCATATACCGCACTGTCGTTTTGCCCCGTCAGATTCGCGGCGATCTCTACCCCCTTGCCGTCAGGGCTGTTGCCGTTAAGGGTGGCGTGGTCCAGATTACTGTCATTTACCACCTTGATGCCGCTGCCATTAGCTGATGTACCAGTAACTGTGCTACCGCTGACTGCCCCTCCAAGCTGGACACCGTTGCCATTCTCAGATTTACCCCCAATCGTGGTGTTACCTTCATTTTGTAGTAAACCATTAATATCCACCCCGGTGCCGTTAGTGGCATTCCCTGCCAACGAGGTGTTATCAAGGAGATTGAGACCGTCAAGCTGCACGCCGGTGCCATTCTCGCCGGTGGCGTTGCCGGTAACATTGAGCAGATCATCCAGGCCGCCGCCCTCCAGGAGGATTTGTTTAGCAATGTCCACCCCGGTGCCGTTAGTGGTATCGCCCTGTATCACACTGCCATTGCGGCCAGTGAGGTTACCGGCGATCTCCACCCCTTTGCCATCAGGACTGTTACCGTTAAGGGTGGTGTTATTAAGTTGGGTATCACCATCAACTTTGACACCCGTACCCCTATCCGAGTTGCCATTAACCGTGCCGCCAGCGATCGCCCCGTTCAGCGCCACCCCGTTGCCGCCAGTGGCTTTGCCATCCACACGGGTATTCCAGTTATTCACCAGCGGACCGGCAATATCAACACCGGTACCCTGAGTGGCGTTACCGTTTAGCGTGGTATTATCAAGGGTATTATTACCTTCCAATTGCACACCAGTGCCTTTATCGCCCATCGCATTACCGTTGACAGCAAACAGATCGTCCGTGCCGCCACCAGTGAGAGTGGCATCTCTATCGATATACACTCCCGTGCCGTTAACCACCTCACCCTGTACTGCGCTGCCGTGGCTACCTGACAGGCGGCCCCCGATCTCCACCCCGTTACCATCCGAACTATTTCCCACCAGCACGGTATTATTCAGCACCGTGTCGCCATTGACGCCAACCCCAGAACCAGTATCGGAGATGCCATTGATGCGGCTGTCATCAAGCACACCATTCATAACTTGAACACCAATGCCACTGGCCGCAGTCCCATTCACCACACTGTCGCTCAGTTGGCCATTAACCCGCACACCAATACCGCTGCCGGAAGCAGTGCCGTTCAATACCGTATTGCCTTGATTGGTCAGTGGGCCGATGATATGCAATGCAATACCATCCACAGCCGAGCCATTTAAGCTGGTATTACTTAAATCATTATTGCCATTGAGTTTTATCCCAGTACCGGTATCTGTTGTTGCCACCCCGTTTAGTGTCAGCAAATCGGTTTCACTGGTGCCGATGACATGTAAATTTTCTGCTATATCAATGCCATAACCAACACCATCGGTGGTGCCATTAATAACACTCTGATGGACACCCTTTATATCATTGGCAATCTCTACGCCGATGCCATTAGTACTACTGCCATTGAGCGTGGCATTATCCAACACGGCATGAGTGACAATATTAGCACCCGGCAGTGGATCAATTTTCACACCACTGCCATTCATTGATTCTCCGGCCAGAGTGGTATCAGCAATAGTGGCATTGCCGCTAATGCGCAGACCTTCGGCATGGGTTGAACTCCCGGTGACATTAATACGATTAATTTGATGCTCGGCACTGAAGAGGTGAACACCGGCGCTATCAATACTGGTTCCTTCAATCGTGACCGGGCCGGTACCGTTATTAACCACACCGGAAATAGCAACCCCAATACCTTCGACACTACTGCCGCTAATGAGAGTGTCACCCTCGCCACTTAATACCACGGTATTATTACTGGTAGGAAAGTTAATGCCGACACCGCTGGTTGAGCGCCCTTCCATTTTGAAAGAACCATTATTGTTTATCGTTAACTGAGCCGCATCTGTATGGGTAATACCCTCTCCGCCAGCAGTCGCTGGTGCCCCTTTATTTTCACCGAGGAGAGATAATTGGCTACCTTTAGCAATATTGAGTGTATTCACGCCATTAAAATCAATCCCTTTGCGGGTAGCACCATTGCCTTCTGTCTCGCCTTGAAACGCAATACTCCCTTCAACCGACAAGGTACTATTGGCTCTAAAACCAACGCCTGAGCCTTGCGTCGTATTAAATGCTTTACCGATCATCGAGCCATTTTGGGCTTTTATACTGATATTCCCCCCCAAACTTAATGCAGTGCTTAATGAAGTCGGTAAAGCGGCCAGTGTTTCAGAATAAACAGTAACATTCCCCGCAGTAGCATTAAGTTCTACATCAGTAAAGTAAACGTGTCTCGAACCCTGAGACAGACCATTGATATCAATATTGTGCTCAGTTGATGTCAGCGTCGTATTTAATAGATAGACAGATGCTCGCGTAGCAGCCCCCATATCAGCCTTACCATTTAAGGTGATATTTCCTTGTGCATTAAGATTATTATGTGACGTATTTGAATCCCCTTGAATAAAAATCCCTTCGCCATCACCGGTGGCAACTCCCGTCAGATTAATATCTTTCTTAGCATTAAAAATGGTATTTGGCTTAATCAAAATACCTTCTTTTTCGGAGGTTACATTGGCATTAATATCACCTGTTGTAGCAGTAATATTAGATTCACGTATTGCCAATCCGGCAGAGCTAGTCGAGTTAGAGACAACGTTAACCTCATTTGCTGTGAGATCTAAATTGGCCCAGGTTATGCCTTTTGAACCATTGTTATTTACTGTGAAGTTTCCGTTTTTAGTTTCAATATTAGCCCCATCAATACCAACACCCGCCCCTGTAGTATTGCCATGATTATTGGCTACTATTGATATATCTTTCCCCGCAGTGATATTTACTTTGTTAGATGAGGTCCCATTTATTGTCACCGCCTCCACAGCGAGTGCTGAGGTATTGGCAACTAATAATATATCTTGCCCTGCCGTCATCGCACTATTACCGCTGAACCCGAAGGCTTTATGTGTGGCGGAGGTTAAATTGGTTCTAATATCATTTTTAGCAGTAAGAACTGTATTTTTCATCAATACAACGTCATTACCGATGATATTACCATTCATTAAAATATTATCGGCACTGATAGTGACATTATTGAAAGGGCTGCCTTTGACCCCACTGATATTTAAATTAAAATCGCCTCCCTGTGCTTTTATATTGGCAAAATCCGCAACAACTGTAGTACCGATTTCCGTTCCTTCATTAACCGCCACCAGCGATATATTACCACCGGCAGTCATATTGACCTGAACACTACTGGAGTTACCACTTATCCTGATGGCATCAGCACCCGCAACTGTAGAGTTCGTGGTTACGCCTTTCAGATTAATATCGCCACTGGCGTTTATATTAGTGTTACCTGAGATCCATAGCCCTTTATTGGTAGTAGTAGCATTAACATCAATATTACCGGCAGTTGCCGTAAGATTACTGTCTCTGAGTAATAAACCATCAACTCCAGTGATATTGATATTTAATTTTACATTATTGCCACTAACTTGAGATTCCTTTATCCGTAACCCAAGGTTAGCCTGGGTAAAGATATCACCATTGATATCAAATAAAACATTGCCAGACTTAGAGTAAATACTGCCATTAATAAAGTCCATCCCACCATATGCACTACCATTGGTATTTACCAGGAATGTGATATCTTTATCACCGGTAATGGTTGCATTCGTAAATGTGCCTACCCACGAACTTTTAGAATTAGACTTAAGAGCAAATAATATATTACCCGAACCAGTCAAGACTGAGTCATCAGATATATCAACACCACGCCACCCTTGCCCATTAGCATGACTACTTTCACCCGCTATACGCGTTTCACCTGCCACAGAAATATTAGCAGCATGACTGATACTCACCCCAATTTGCGATGCCACCCCTGCATTTCCTTCAAGAGTGAAGTTGCCGACATCATATCTCCCACCCATAATAATAATACGAGTCGCACTGTTATCATTGGCATGTTTTGCCAACAAATCCCCTTTATTTAACAACACATCACTATTATTTAATGTAATAACAGAGTCGGCAGTGGAATTACCCGCTAATAAATTAAGATTCAGCTTGCCAACATTAGCGGTAATATTATTGTTAACAACAACATTGCCGTCAGCATGTAATGTCAGCGTAGCATCGCCACCTGCTGTTTTATTGATATCAGCCTCTAGCGTAATATTGCACCAGCGGCAATTCGTTAAAGTGTGATTAGTGGTAGTCACCGTCACATTGGTGCCGCGATCGAGTTGAGTATTGATACTGCTATTCAATATTTGCGCTACCTTGGCCGTCGGAGCGAAAACCTGGGTATTTTTCACATATCCAGCAGGAATGTCCCCAACCTGAACCATTACCCCGCTCTCAGCACCACTACCAACAATACTTACCTCTGCGGGATCAAGTAACCAACTCCCCTGACTACCATGAATAGCCGCAGTATCAACCTGACCAAAAGCCTGTAAATTACGGTTACTGGATGTTTCTACCTGCCCACCATTACCTGACTGTAGCCCACCACGAGCATAAATATTGCCATAGAAGCCAGTGTAATCTTCTGACCATAGCACGGCGGTACCACCCGACCCGTGGTTTGAAGCAGAAACATCAATATCCGCACCTTTATCCATGACGACTGCTCGGGCATTTTTTATCGCATTATTTTTACCCTGCCAATCGCCCCCGACCAGGACTTTGCCACCGCCCTCAGCCCCGCGAGCATCAATTTTGCTCGTGGCGACCAAATGTATCTTTTCACCTTGCAAGATAACATTCCCGCCACGGCCCTGCGCACTACTGACATCAATAACACCTTGCTGGCTCACCACCCCTTCACTGCCGCCATCGAGGTAAATAACGCCATTTTTTTCAGATAAACTATGCGCCTGCAAAATACCGGTATTATCAATCACGGTATTCATTAACATCTCTTTGCCGCGCGCGGTCAGTTGGATAACCCCGCCATCAGCCTGAATCAGCCCGCCGTTTTGCAATAAAGTACTGACCTGCTCACCCTGAACTTGCACACTCAGCAAGCTGCCGTGATCCAGATTAAGGGTGACGCGACTCCCGCTCGCTAATGCTACTTTTCCTTGCGGCGACGCGATAACACCGGAAGCCTGATTATCAACCTGCTGGCCAATCAGCGCGATATAGCCACCAGGGGTGGTGCGCAAATTAGCCTGATTAACCAACTTGCCTTCATGTCTTCGGCTGGTCAACGTATAGCGCCCAGAAACAAAATCCTGATTTGACATGGACTTAGTACTGGCAACCAAACCACCAACATCAACTTGCGCACCTTTTCCAAACAGAATGCCATTCGGATTAAGTAAAAAGACCTGACCATTCGCTTTTAGGCTGCCATATATCTGCGATGCATCGCGACCAAGCACCCGGTTCAGCGCAATACTCTGCTGCCCTGGCTGGTTATAAATAACGCTGTTCCCCTGCGCGATATCAAAGCTGCCCCAATTGATTGCCAACTTATCGCTTTGCTGAGTCACGGTAAGGGTGGTGTTGTGAACATTCAACACACCTTGACCGATAATAATATTACCGTTAACCGGCAG
This sequence comes from Yersinia sp. 2542 StPb PI, assembly GCF_048593855.1. Taxonomy (NCBI): domain Bacteria; kingdom Pseudomonadati; phylum Pseudomonadota; class Gammaproteobacteria; order Enterobacterales; family Yersiniaceae; genus Yersinia; species Yersinia sp. 2542 StPb PI. The sequence continues at coordinate 2,159 of NZ_JAZGQA010000055.1, read as the reverse complement.
TGAGGGATGGGCGAATACCCGTAGCGGTAATATGCCAAGTGCTAATCCCGTCATGATGGCCAGGCGGCTTAATATTCCAGCGTTTGTATTATTGTCATTAATGACTTTTTTGCCGCCAGACGAAAAGGACCGTCCGTAAGTTCGGGTAAATTCTCCGACAGCAATTAAACATCCCAACCGACGGCAGAAAATAAGTTTGTATAATTTACTGTTCATTATTCACGTCCATTAAATCTGACAAATATGCCAATAAGCGCTAAAACATCTTGTAAGCGCTAAGCCAAAGTTGGTCGTTATCCGGTTGTGCAATTGCAGCTTGGCCGGTTCGATGTGCCCAAGTCAGATTCAAGGTGTAATCTGCCGGACGAAAGAGTGTGATATAGGCACCAAAGCCAGACAGGTTAATATTATTCCCCGTCAGGCCCGCGATAGGCTGGCGATAGTAAGAGCCCCACCCTTGGTCAAAAAATGCCGCAAAGGTGATTTGATTCCCAGTACCTGCCCATGTGGGAAGTAAGAGTTGCCAGTGGGTGCGTAATTCGGTAGTGAAAAGAGTGCCTTTATCCACCGCCCCTTCACCAATGCCATAGGCGCGCACCGCCAGCGGCCCACCTAATAACAGTTTTTGTGAGCTATCAAGATTCTTACTGGCCATTTGACCGGTAAATTGGTTGAAAAAGGTGAAATAAGGGCCAAACCCCTGATCATGACCGGCACGATAATTAAAACGGGCAAAAGTGCCACCAATACCAGTTAAGGAATTCATGCTTTGACTGAATTCGTCATCCAATGACAGATGGCCTGCCGTACCCAGTAAAGTGAAATTACTGAGTCCTCTAGGTACTGCGGTAAACGTACCACCAAGACCAAACTCACCGGCATCCAGATTGCGCTTTTGTTCTGGCAGCATAATCAGTGAATCACGCATTCTGCTCTGATAATAACCGGTATTCACATCAATTCTAGCTGCCGAATTACGGATCCACGGATGGCGTAAATTAATGCCCCAAGTGTTAGAATGGCCATGAGCATCCAATATTTCGAAAGGCCCCTTCAGGGTATAATCCAGATAACTATAATTAAGCGCTGCACGGGTGCCATAAGTATTAATGGGGAAGTTGTAATCCAACATGCCATTGAATACATCTACCGAACTGGATAAAATCAAATCAGTGCGTAGTTGATCACCCCAGCCGGTCATATTATTGAGTGCCCCACCGACTAATAACCGATTATGACCAGAATAATCATTACCCTGATTATCCACACCGAGATATCCCATCGCAGTCTGTCCAGGGGAAATATCAGCATAAACTCTCGTCATTCCCGATTGAGTTCCCGGTTTTAATGCCAAAGCAGCATCAACCCCTGGAATTTCATTAAGAATAAGGGTGGTGCGTTCAAGGCGGGATAACTCAGCCGGAGAAGCGGCACAATCTTTATTGCCAACAAAACCCACTGCTTTGCTACAACTATTACTTTCAATCACCGCAGTAGCAAAATCAGTATTCAACCGGCTCTGATTATTAATCTCCGGTTTATCTAATCTGCCAGCAATAATACGAACTATGACAACACCTTCACGGATAGTTTGTGGTGGCAATATTGCCTGAGCGGCAACAAATCCTTGTTGTCGATAAAAGCGAGTTACCGCTAACGTCATGACTTGTAAATCATTAAAGGTTAATTGTTGCCCCAACCAAGGCGTAATTACGGCGCGTAGTGCTTTATTATTTCTGTTATTGTGCCGCAATAACTGGGTATCACCCTCGAATCTAACCTCACGTAACATGATTCTTCCCGCCGAGGTAGAACCGCCAAACGATGTAGGAGGGAGCAAAGGTGGAAGTTTGATTTCAGCTTCCTGTGGCGCACGCAATGGCACCGGTGTTGTTTGCCGTATTTCGTTACTAATCACACCCGCATTCGGTACATTTATGACCTGAGGAGCGGCGACTACCTGTGAGCAAAAAAAAAGGGCAAACATGATTACTGTGGAACTCAGTTTAGTCTGATACCGTAATTTTTCTGGATAATAAAAATGTCGCATAAAATACGCCTGCTTAGCATGATGATAACGCCAGTTTAAATAATAATAACCTCCGTCATTTAATACTGGCCCACATAGTTGATTTTAGTTAGCAAGTTAATAACATGAT
>NZ_JAZGQA010000559.1:0-269 GCF_048593855.1 Yersinia sp. 2542 StPb PI | reverse complement strand
CTGCGAAATAGTGATGTATACTGCATGAGTATTTATTTCTTATATCTAATTGATTTTTCATGAAATACATTATGATTATTTACTGATGATACTCGCGGAAAGATAAATATAGCCGTAGTGAACATCATTGCTAAAGGCCAAAAAAGCGCTATGCCTTCCCCCAATAATGCTTCGCTGGAAACAGCGGCTACATAAAGGGAAAGTCAATTAGCCTGCCAGAAAAAGTGATAGCTAAGTTTATTAGAACTTAAGATTTCAGCTATTTGTAG
>NZ_JAZGQA010000558.1:0-203 GCF_048593855.1 Yersinia sp. 2542 StPb PI | reverse complement strand
CCTGCTTGTGGTTTTACAAAATCACCCGTTCGATATGTAGGTTCTACTATCACTCCAGAAAAACTAATTTGGCCGCTCGCTTGCACTATATCTGTAGTGAGTAGAATAAAAATTGTCACGATTAATTTTGATATCATTGAACACCTTCCATTATTTAGAGGATAGTCAACATCAATTTATAAAACGTTACAATTTCAATATAG
>NZ_JAZGQA010000557.1:0-271 GCF_048593855.1 Yersinia sp. 2542 StPb PI | reverse complement strand
CGTGCGGGATTCGAACCTGCGACCAATTGATTAAAAGTCAACTGCTCTACCAACTGAGCTAACGACCCATTATGTGTACTGCTAGTGACAATTCAGTGCCTATCGTGCGGGATTACTCGTCCTGCGGACTCGCCCTTCGGGTCAACGCTAACGCGTTGCTGTCTCGCTTCGCTCGGCTCGAACCTTTAACCAACTGATTAAAAGTCAACTGCTCTACCAACTGAGCTAACGACCCATTATGTATGCTGCTAATGACAATTCAGTGCCTGTC
>NZ_JAZGQA010000556.1:0-281 GCF_048593855.1 Yersinia sp. 2542 StPb PI | reverse complement strand
GATTCACTCAAAGAAGGGCGAATGAAATGAAATTAAAATATAAGCTAGAAGAATATACGGAATCTGAATTCATTGAACTGATCTCAATAATAATTTCAGATGAAGGTTCAGAGGATGAATTAGATTTTCTTTTGGAGAATTTTATACAAGTTAGTGAGCACCCTTCAGGAACAGATTTAATTTATTACCCAGAAGATGGCGCAGACGATAGCCCTGAAGGAATACTTAAATTAGTCAAGAAATGGCGGGCCGAGAACGGCAAGCCCGGATTCAAAGAATAA
>NZ_JAZGQA010000555.1:0-285 GCF_048593855.1 Yersinia sp. 2542 StPb PI | reverse complement strand
ATAAGTAATAGCGCGACTCGCTGATATCCTCCGAATAACGGCTCACCAATTTATCGGTTACACCATTAATTACTAAATACCATTCCATCAAAGTATCGGCTTCGATAAATAGCGATATACCGCCAAAAACAGGCATATTTCCAGATAAAAATATCACCAAATAACAACTTACTGGTATCTATGGCTATACACTTAAGCGCGACAAGAAATAATGATAATCACTCTCATCTTTAAGCAAGCAAAATCAATTTTATCGCTGCCCAATTACTGAAATTTGTTAAAAAT
>NZ_JAZGQA010000554.1:0-286 GCF_048593855.1 Yersinia sp. 2542 StPb PI | reverse complement strand
CACCACAGCAGAAATATCGCTTCCGGCTCTTTCTGCCTAATTATTATTTTATGAAATCTGTTACTGCCAAAATATACCCAAAGTAATTAGAGTCACGGGTGAACTGCGTCCCGATGCGCTTAGACGAGTAAGTGAGTCGGGTGAACCTGCATCGCTAACCCCCCCTTTGGCCATGCTCCGTGACGACTGTTGCACCGATCCCCCTTTATCGTTCCTTACAAGATGGCGCTAACAATAAAACAAACGATAATACTTATCAATAAGATTGCGATAAACAATTAAGTGC
>NZ_JAZGQA010000553.1:0-289 GCF_048593855.1 Yersinia sp. 2542 StPb PI | reverse complement strand
AAAATTGGTTGCATGGCAGGTCAGGAATACAAGGTTTTAGATGCTATAGATGGAGTCTCAGCATTTAGAATGCAGATATATTATGACAAGAAATGGCTAAGTGAATGGCGGAGCGACGTTGTTTTACCTCACGCCGTTGAATTTACCATAGAATTGGAAGGTATTGGCATGATAAGACGAGTTGTTATTTTATTGAATAGTGGAGTTTTATAATTGTGAATAGTTTAGAGACACAGCATGGTGCTGCACTATTGCTAGTATTATCTATTCTATTATTGATTAGCGCAAT
>NZ_JAZGQA010000552.1:0-289 GCF_048593855.1 Yersinia sp. 2542 StPb PI | reverse complement strand
CAGAAGTGAAACGCCGTAGCGCCGATGGTAGTGTGGGGTCTCCCCATGCGAGAGTAGGACACTGCCAGGCATCAAATTTAGTTGTGCTGATATGGCTCAGTTGGTAGAGCGCACCCTTGGTAAGGGTGAGGTCCCCAGTTCGACTCTGGGTATCAGCACCAGTTACATGGGTTAAAGTTCGGTAGTAGTAGAAAAGAATTTACCTGGCGGCAATAGCGCGGTGGTCCCACCTGACCCCATGCCGAACTCAGAAGTGAAACGCCGTAGCGCCGATGGTAGTGTGGGGTCT
>NZ_JAZGQA010000551.1:0-291 GCF_048593855.1 Yersinia sp. 2542 StPb PI | reverse complement strand
AGTAAAAAATCGGTCATCTTCTTCTAATTTACCACTAACATCTTCAACATAATGAGGAATTTCTTCATCTATCTTTTTCTGCCTAACTTCCGATGTTATATTTTTATATTGGTGATCTAATTCATCATATTTAGATTTTAATCTGTCGAGTTCTGATTTAGTGTCTTTATATTTAACTTCATTTAAATTAAGCTGATTTAATAGTGTGGAAACTCTTGACATTAATTCTCTTTTATCATTTTCAAGCTCGAACTGCCTCATTTTAATCATGTTTGAGGAAGAGTTTCTGAG
>NZ_JAZGQA010000550.1:0-292 GCF_048593855.1 Yersinia sp. 2542 StPb PI | reverse complement strand
ATTTAACAGACTCTTGTATTGAAAAACATAATAGTAACTATAAAGATATATATCGGATAGAAACATCATTTAATCTACCTAACGGCGATGAAGTGAAGTCAGCACAAGTTCCATTCCCACTTATTTCCGTATTAAGAAATGATAAAGATATCAAAAAGATTGATTACATCGCACGTATTTTCACCAACCTACATATCAATGATAAGACGTATTCAAATATTGATATCTATGCAATTAGCACCGATTTTTTTAACACATTGAATCCCTATCAACAAAAAAATCTCTATCTGGC
>NZ_JAZGQA010000054.1:0-24622 GCF_048593855.1 Yersinia sp. 2542 StPb PI | reverse complement strand
GTTATAACAAATAACTGTTGAGACTTTGACCACAGACAGTAAAGCCATTATCGTGAGAAACTGCGATGAAATAGTCGAAAAAACAATAATTTCCTAGCGATGTTAACTATCTATACTTGCTATTAACGCGAAAACATTCGTGGTTGTAGCCCATTTCGGGGAGTCACAATGAAAGCTAAAATTCTGTCATTATTGGTTTTGACAGCACTATCTGGCGGTGCATTGGCAGCAACGCCACCAGATACTCTGGTCGTAGTACAATCCCTGGATGATATCGTCAGCCTTGATCCGGCTGAAAGTAATGAACTGTCGAGTATTCAAACGGTTCCAAGTCTCTACCAGCGGCTGGTACAGGCTGATCGTGATGACCCGGCAAAAGTGGTGCCGATCCTTGCTGAAAGTTGGCAAGGTGATGCCGCAGCCAAAACCCTTACCGTGAAATTACGTCCGCAGGCTGAATTTGCTTCTGGTAATCCAGTGCAGGCCGATGACGTGATTTACTCCTTTACCCGTGCGATAAAAATGAACCGTTCACCGGCTTTCATCCTTAACGTACTGGGCTGGGATGCTAGCAACATCGATCAACATCTGAAAAAGATTGATAACAAGACCGTTCAACTGAGCTGGAGCGCTGATGTCAGCCCAGCGGTTGCTCTGAATATCTTATCAACCCCAATCGCCTCAATTGTTGATAAGAAAGCCGTCAGCGCCAATGTTAAAGAAAACGACTATGGTAATGCCTGGCTGAAAATGCATTCCGCCGGTAGTGGTCCGTTCAAAATGCGGGTATATCAGCCGCACCAAGCCATCGTGCTGGATGCCAACCCGACATCTCCGGGTGATAAGCCGCTGATTAAAAATATCATTATCAAAAACGTACCGGACCCAAGTGCCCGCCGCCTGCTTATTCAGCAGGGTGATGCCGATATTGCCCGTGAATTGGGGCCAGATCAGACCGCCGCGCTGAAAACACAAGCTGGCGTTAAGGTGGTTGAGATCCCTTCAGCGGAACAAAACTATTTGGTATTCAACACCGCCAACCCTGCTAACCCACTATTGAGCAAACCTGAATTCTGGCAGGCTGCCCGCTATTTGGTTGATTATGAAGGGATTACTAAAGATCTGCTGAAAGGCCAATATTTCGTGCATCAAAGTTTCCTGCCGGTCGGTTTACCAGGTGCTCTCGAAAGCAATCCATTCACCTTTGATCCGGCTAAAGCTAAAGAGATTTTGGCCAAAGCAGGCATTAAAGATGCCACATTGACACTGGATGTTGAGAACAAACCTCCGTTTATCACCATCGCTCAATCGTTACAGGCAAGTTTTGCTCAAGGTGGCGTGAAATTGGTGTTACTGCCAGCAGCAGGCAGCCAAGTGTATGGTCGAGTCCGCGCTAAACAACATCAGTCTGCTATCCGCTTGTGGATCCCGGATTACTTTGATGCGCACTCCAATGCCAGCGCCTTTGCCTATAACGACGGCAAGAGCAGCACTGTTGCCGGTTTAAACGGTTGGGTTATTCCTGAGCTGAATAAACAAACACTGGCCGCCGTCGCAGAAGCCGATCCGACGAAACGCACTGCGCTCTATACCCAGTTGCAACAAGAGCTGCAACAGAACTCGCCTTATATCTTTATTGATCAAGCCAAAGCACAAGTTGTGCTGCGCGATAACGTAAAAGGCTACCAGCAAGGTTTGAATGCGGATATGGTCTATTATGACCGTGTCAGCAAATAGCCTATTCCCTGCGTACTTGAAGTTGCAGGGTTGTTAGCTGCGTGAACTTACCCGAATCACTTACCAGTGTAAGCTCATCGGGACTCGTTCATTTGCCGCCTACCTGTAACGCCAAGTTCTTGGGCATAGCTGGTTGATATATCGATAAATGTATCTATGAAACAGTGAGTTGCTAGTCGATGTCTGTAGCACTAAATAATACGCCGGGAACCCAATCCCGGCGTCGTCTTTGGGGGTTTTTACAGGGTTTATTTACCCTGGCCCTGACCTTATTCGGTCTGCTGGTAATTACCTTTTTCCTGTCGGCGCTGTCGCCGGTAGATAGGGTATTACAAATCGTGGGGGACCACGCCAGTGAGGCTACCTATCAACAAGTTAAACACCAACTTGGGCTGGATCAGCCATTAGCCGTGCAGTTCTGGCACTATTTGGTGCGGCTGCTGCATGGCGATCTGGGTACTGCCAGTGCCAGCGGCCAACCCGTGTTACAGGATCTGCTGACAGTTTTCCCCGCCTCGTTAGAATTGGCCACCTTGTCATTAGTGATTGGCGCAGCACTGGGGGTTATCCTCGGCTTGTTGTGCGCCCGCTGGGCAGGCAGCAAGCTGGATGCCACGATTCGCTTTATCACCTTGCTGGGTAACTCGGTACCTATCTTTTGGCTTGGCCTACTGATGTTGCTGCTGTTTTATGCGCGCCTGCAATGGAGCCCGGGGCCCGGTCGCCTTGACGATATTTATCAATATACTGTGGAAGCGAAGACCGGATTTGCGCTGATCGACACCTGGCGCTCCAATGATACCGGTGCCTTTAGTAATGCCATCGCCCATTTAATTTTGCCGGTTTCCCTGCTTTCTTACTATGCTCTGGCCAGTATCACCCGTCTGACCCGCTCAGCCTGCTTGAGCGAGTTGAATAAAGAGTACATTACACTGGCGCGAGCGAAAGGCGCGGGTGAAATGCGAATTCTGCTGATGCATGTACTACCCAATATCCGTGGCACATTACTGACCGTGATTGCGCTGGCCTATACCAGTATGTTGGAAGGTGCGGTGTTAACCGAAACCGTTTTTGCCTGGCCGGGTATTGGCCGTTACCTGACCAGCGCACTATTTGCTGGCGATACCACCGCGATTATGGGCGGGACACTGCTGCTAGGTATCTGCTTTATTTTGATTAACAATGTGACGGATCTGCTGGTCCGCCTGCTGGATCCGAGAACGCGCTGATATGTCGATGATAACCTTCTGCCACGCGCTAAAGCGTTCCCCCTCCACCAGCATTGGACTGTTTATTCTCTCTTCGCTGGTGATCATTGCGATTTTCGCTCCGTGGTTAGCGCCACAAGATCCCAACTGGCAAAACGCAGCCGACCGTTTATTACCGCCGGGTGCACACCACTGGCTCGGTACTGATAGTTATGGCCGCGATATGCTGTCGCGCCTGATTTACGGCACCCGCCCAACCTTAGGGCTGGTACTGCTGGTTACCGTGATCACGCTACCATTGGGGTTACTGGTCGGCGTGCTGTCCGGCTATTACGGTGGCTGGCTCGAACGCATTTTGATGCGCATCACTGATGTAGTGATGTCGATGCCACGGCTGATTCTGGCCTTTGCCTTCGTGGCGATGCTCGGCCCCGGTTTGATTAACGGTGCATTGGCATTGGCACTGACTACCTGGCCGGCCTATGCCCGTCAGGCTAGAGCCGAGATCCAATTATTGCGCAAAAGTGATTATCTGGCCGCCGCTGAAATGATGGGAATTAAAGGTCTTCGGCTATTGTGGGGCCATATTTTACCCATGTGTCTCCCCTCGGCGGTGGTGCGTCTGGCGCTGGATTTAGCTGGCATTATTTTGGCCGCTGCCGGGTTAGGTTTCCTCGGGCTAGGAGCCAGACCGCCCATGTCCGAATGGGGATCAATGGTTGCTGACGGAATGCAGGTTATCTTCGATCAATGGTGGATCGCCGCGATCCCAGGCTGCGCCATTTTACTCAGCAGCATGGCTTTTAATCTGTTAGGCGATGGCCTGCGCGATATTTTGGATCCTCACCATGACTGATAAAATTTTCGCCGTTGAAGGCTTGAGTGTCGACTTTAAACAACAGCGGGTGGTGGATAATATCTCTTTCCAGCTCGGCCATGAGCGCGTAGCACTGGTCGGTGAATCCGGTTCCGGTAAATCCATTACTGCCAGAGCACTGATGGGGTTAGTTCGCTCACCGGGCAAAGTCAGCGCCAAAAAGCTGAGTTATTACTCTGACAATACCGATGAACAAGGAAATCCCGGTAAGATCGTCGAACACGATTTGACATCCCTTAAGCCGAAACAGTGGGGTGCGTTACGTGGCAGTGAAATTGCTATGGTGCTGCAAGATCCCCGCTACGCACTGAATCCGGTGCGAACCGTAGGTAAGCAAATTGAAGAATCCCTGCTGTTACATAATGCTCTCTCAGGGGCCGATGCTCATGAACGAGTATTAAATGCACTGGCTGCCGTCGGGCTGAATGAAGGTGCTTACCACAGCTATCCTGGCCAACTCTCCGGCGGAATGGGCCAGCGGGCAATGTTAGCTATAGCATTGGTGAATAACCCACGAGTATTAATTGCCGACGAACCAACATCAGCCTTGGATGCCAAACTGCGTAATCAAATTCTTGAATTGATTGTTGAACAAACCGAGCAGCGCAATATGAGTTTACTGTTGATAAGCCACGATTTGCCGTTGGTCGCTGAGCATTGCCATCGCGTGCTGGTGATGTATCAAGGGAAACTGGTCGATCAAGGGGCGGCGGCAGATTTGCCTTATTCAACTCATCCTTATACCCATACGTTATGGGCCTGCCGCCCGAATGCCGGTACCTATGGCACTGACTTGCCAGTATTAGATCGCAGCGCTGATTTCTCTGGAGGTTCCCATGGCACTGATTGAAGTCAATAATCTCCGGGTCAGTTTCCCTCAGAAGAATCAGGTAAAAACAGCGGTTGAATCAGTAAGTTTTGCCGTTGAAGCGGGTGAAACCTTCAGCCTGATCGGCGCATCCGGTTGTGGTAAATCCACGGTATTACGTACTTTGGCCGGTCTACAGCGAGAATGGCAAGGGGAGATAACCTTGCTGGGTACGCCGTTACGGCCAGGGCAACGTTTCACCGGCCAACTGCGTAAAGATGTGCAGATGGTGTTTCAAGACCCTTATGCGTCACTGCACCCTCAGCATAATATTCAACGCACATTGGGTGAGCCATTACAGATTCACGGTGAAAAGAATATCCAGCAGCGAATTGTAAGTGCATTAGAGCAAGTAGGTCTGCCTGCTTCTGCCGCCCAGCGTTACCCTCATCAGTTCTCTGGCGGCCAGCGCCAGCGTATTGCTATTGCTCGCGCCCTGTTATTGCGACCAAAACTGTTGTTGCTGGATGAACCTACTTCAGCATTAGATATGTCGGTTCAGGCGGAAATCCTCAATTTGCTCAATCACTTGAAACGCGAACATGGCATGACGTATTTATTGGTCAGCCACGACAGCGATGTGGTGGCCCATATGTCTGAACGCGCGGCCCTGATGGAGAGCGGGAAGATAGTAAGAGAGTTTGCCCGGCGGGATTTAGAGCTGGCTGAGCATTTTATGGGATAGGGTTTTGCCGTTCACTCGTGGGTTAAGTTTGGTTGATAGAATAGATTGGATCACTGTTTCCGTTGATTCGGTGCTCGGATTCGGTTGTTAGAATAGATCGGATCACTGTTTCCGTTGATTCGGTGCTCGGATTCGGTTGTTAGAATAGATTGGATCACTGTTTCCGTTAATTCGGTGCTCGGATTCGGTTGTTATAATAGATTGGATCACTGTTTCGGTTGATAATCATTCAGTGCTCACTTAATTTCCGCCGCTTCAACCGAGTTAAGGCCCATAAGCGTGGGCCTTAACAATCCGCGCTTACGCACGTATCGCTGGCCTGCTGCGCAGGTACCCTCGGCTCATCACTTCGCTGGCGGGACGGTGTGATTCGCATCCATGCTCAAGCACACCTCAACCCGCCATCCTTGGCGGGTTGCCCTTGCTACACTCTTCACTCGGCTGCTCAAATGTGCTTTTAAACATCAAAACCTAAAGAAAGGGTTTTGATTTTGACGTTGGGCGCAATCAGGAATATTGCCGACAAAGATTGCAGGCCGAATGAGCCGCATGGACGCGGCGAAAGGGGCTGTCGAGCTGGGAGCGAGTCGGCCCCGGTTCGATTAGCCTGCAAGCTGCCGGAGGGCATGGCGAAGCCACAATATTTCGCGCAAGCGCGGGATTCCACAAGGGGGCGCGCCCGCCCCCTTTGGCGGTTGAGGCGACTAAGGTTAGGTTAGCTGTAAAATTATAACAACCGAACCGGATCACCGAATCAACCGAATCAACCGAATCAACCGAATCACCAAATCACCAAATCACCAAATCAACCAAAATAATCAACCGGATCACTTACCACCAGGACGAGTGACTAAAACCCCTTCATCAACCCCACCACACCCTGCACATAACCATCCAACGTCTCCTCCTCCATCTCATTTGCCCCCTGCACCAAAAATGGTGGTAAATAATCCATTCCGGTCAGGTTCGCCATGGCATGGAAGGGCAATAACAGATCTAACGCCGGATAACGGTTATATCCCTGTGGCGTATAATCCTGAGCCTTCCCTCCAGTGGAGACCACCAACTGCAACGGCTTACCCTGTAGCTTATTGCCACCACTGCCGTAGGCAAAACCATGGGTTAATACCGCATCCTGCCATTCACTTAAAATAGCCGGTGAGCTGTACCAGTAAAACGGAAACATCATCACAATCACATCATGTGACTTCAACAACTCCTGTTCCCGCGCCACATCTATCTGAAAATCAGGGTATTCACGCATCAGTTCATGCACCGTGACATTCACTAATGGGCGGATGGCCTCTATCAACCGACGGTTAATACGAGACTCATCCGGGTGACGATGGGATGTTAAGACTAAAATAGCGGGCATAGCACTTCTCCAACCAGTTTGATAAACCTATTTTTTCATTTTCCGGCTGGTCGGTGTAGGCTGCTATCAGTCACATTAATTTCAACTAAAGGTATCAACCACTATGTCGCTGCCTCTGGATATTCATCGTTTACTGCCCGCTTTTCTCACCGCAGCTCAGAGTGACAACTTCTCCACCGCAGCCAGGCAGCTAGGTATCACACCCGCTGCGGTCAGCAAGAATATCCGCGTACTGGAAGAAAAACTGGCGCTACGTCTGTTTCAGCGCAATACCCACAGCGTGGTGCTAACGGATGAAGGCAAAACATTATTGGCACGAGTGGCACCACTGTGGCAGGCACTTTCCACCACTCTGGATACGGTGCGTAATGATGAGCGACAACCCAGTGGTACGGTGCGGGTCAGTGTCATCCCCGGCTTTGGCCGCCAACTGTTGATGCCACTTATTCCAAAATTTATGGCGCGTTATCCGCAGATTGATTTGGATCTTTCACTGGAGGCCAGAGTGGTGAATTTGGTCGGAGAAGGATTTGATGTCGGTATCGGCACTCGCATCGATCCCGATAGCCGCTTGATTGCTCGTCAGCTTTACCCAATGCAAATGCTGCTGGCGGCATCCCCTGCTTATCTGGCCCGCAATGGTTCACCCAGTAACCCACAGGACCTCTATCAGCATCAGTGTTTAATACACCGTAATCCATCAAATGGCCGGAGAGTAAAATGGCAATTGCAGCAGAATAATGAGGTTCAATCCTTAGAGTTGTCAGGTCGTTTGATCTCTTCCCAGCCGGATATGCTGCTACATGCCGCATTAGCGGATATGGGGATCACCTATGTGGCACAATGGCATGCAGCGCCACACTTTGCCGATGGCAGCCTTATGCCGGTATTGGTGAGTTACTGGCCCGCCCCGACCCCAGTATGGCTTTATTATGCTTCTGCCGATTTACCCCCCAGAGTCCGTGTTTGGGTTGATTTTCTGTTAAAACATTTCGGCCCACATCACGCTTTATCCGCACAATAAGTCACATAAAAATATCGTTTTTGTGACGCACTGAGCAGGGAATAGACCTAACGTCGATTTCCTTGTTCTAAGTCAAATTAGTTGACTGTCACTTCTGCCATTACCCATATATAGTGGTTGTAGGAATTCAAACATCTATATGTAGTAGTTATCCACAAAACCATCCACACCTCCCTCGCAGCCCTTACCCGCTGCGGCTTGCCTTGTGGATAAGATTTCTTGTGGATAATTATTACCGGCTACAGGAGCAGGCATTGTGAAAACAGTAGTGATTAAACGGGACGGTTGTCAGGTACCTTTTGATGAGGTGCGGATCAAGGAAGCCGTCGAGCGCGCAGCCTTGGCTGTTGACGTTGTGGACGCAGATTATTGTGCAACTGTTGCCCGTGTGGTCGCTCAGACGATGGAAAACCAGCCGAAAGTTGATATCCGCGACATCCAAACTGCGGTAGAAAACCAACTGATGGCCGGTCAATACAAGCAGTTAGCCCGCGCCTATATTGAATATCGCCATGACAGGGATATCTCGCGGGAGCTGCGTGGTCGCCTGAATCAGGAAATCCGTGGATTGGTTGAGCAAAGTAACAAAGCGCTGCTTAACGAAAATGCCAATAAAGACAGTAAAGTGATCCCCACCCAGCGCGATCTGCTGGCCGGTATTGTGGCGAAACACTATGCCAAACAGCATATCTTGCCACGGGATGTGGTGTTAGCGCATGAACGTGGTGAAATCCACTATCACGATTTGGATTACGCGCCCTTCTTCCCAATGTTCAACTGTATGTTGATTGATCTCGATGGCATGCTAACCCAAGGCTTTAAAATGGGTAATGCGGAAATTGAACCACCGAAATCCATTTCTACCGCCACCGCAGTGACCGCACAGATTATCGCGCAGGTTGCCAGCCATATCTATGGTGGTACAACCATTAACCGTATCGATGAAATTCTGGCCCCGTTTGTCACTGAAAGTTTTAACAAACATAAAGCTGTGGCTCAAGAGTGGCAAATTCCTGATGCCGCCGGTTATGCCATGTCGCGCACCGAGAAAGAGTGTTACGACGCCTTCCAGTCACTGGAATATGAAGTTAACACCCTCCACACCGCCAATGGTCAGACCCCCTTTGTCACTTTCGGTTTTGGCTTAGGCACCAGTTGGCAATCGCGCATGATCCAGCAGGCCATTTTGCGTAACCGTATTGCCGGTTTGGGCAAAAATCGCAAAACCGCGGTATTCCCGAAACTGGTGTTTGCTATCCGTGACGGTCTTAATCACAAGTTTGGCGATGCCAATTACGATATCAAACAGTTGGCGCTGGAGTGTGCGACTAAACGCATGTACCCGGACATTCTAAATTACGACCAAGTGGTAAAAGTAACCGGTTCCTTTAAAACACCAATGGGTTGCCGCAGCTTCCTCGGAGTGTATGAAGAAGAGGGTAAACAGATCCACGATGGCCGTAATAACCTCGGGGTTATCAGTCTCAACCTGCCACGTATTGCGCTGGAAGCCAAAGGCGATGAAGCCCAATTCTGGCAATTACTGGATGAACGCCTGCTGTTAGCCAAGAAAGCCCTGATGACCCGTATTGCCCGTCTGGAAGGGATTAAAGCCCGTGTGGCTCCGATTCTGTATATGGAAGGGGCTTGCGGCGTGCGCTTACAAGCCGACGACAACGTTTCTGAGATCTTTAAAAATGGCCGCGCATCCATCTCGCTGGGCTTTATCGGTATTCATGAAACGGTTAATGCGCTGTTTGGTCATCAGACCCATGTCTTTGATGACCAAAAGTTGCGTGAAAAAGGCGTGGCTATCGTCGAACGGATGAGACAAGCAACAGATAGCTGGAAAGATGAAACCGGCTACGCCTTTAGCCTGTACAGCACACCAAGTGAAAACCTGTGTGACCGTTTCTGCCGCCTTGATACCGCTGAATTTGGTGTGGTGGACGGCGTCACCGACAAAGGCTATTACACCAACAGCTTCCATCTGGATGTTGAGAAAAAAGTTAACCCATACGACAAACTGGACTTCGAAGCACCTTACCCACCATTGGCGAACGGCGGCTTCATTTGTTACGGCGAATACCCTAACTTGCAGCACAACCTCAGAGCGTTGGAAGATGTCTGGGACTACAGCTACAGTCGGGTGCCTTATTACGGTACTAACACGCCAATTGATGAGTGCTACGAATGTGGCTTCACCGGTGAATTCTCTTGTACCAGTAAAGGTTTTACCTGCCCGAAATGTGGCAATCATGAGCCATCGAAAGTCTCGGTAACCCGCAGAGTATGTGGCTATCTGGGTAGCCCGGATGCACGACCATTCAATGCCGGTAAGCAAGAAGAAGTGAAGCGGCGCGTGAAACATCTGGCGAACGGACAACTGGGCTGATTTTCAATATTGAAATTGCCCCAATAATATTAATCGCCCCCAAAGGAATTGGAGTTGCAGGTAGGCAGCAAGCGAATAACAAATCGGTCGGGAACTGATTTGAACAGCATTTATGCTAGCCCGTAGGGTGAGCCTCAAGGATGAGGCTCATTAATCCCGATGAACTTACGCAGTCAAGTGATTCGGGTTTGTGAACGCAGCGCCCCCCCTGCAGCTTCAAGTACGAAGGGGAACATATTGGACAAGTAATTATTAACTATCATCAATACTACCCGGTCGATGTCATCAACGGCCCCGGCACCCGTTGCACGCTGTTCGTCTCTGGCTGCTTGCACCAGTGTGTGGGTTGTTATAACAAAAGTACCTGGCGACTGAATTCGGGTAAGCCATTTACTCGTGAACTAGAGGATCAGATAGTGGCTGATCTCAATGACGCCCGCATCCATCGGCAGGGGTTATCCCTCTCCGGCGGTGATCCGCTGCACCCGCAAAACCTGTCTGCGATACTGCAACTGGTTAAGCGAGTGCGTAATGAGTGCGATAGCAAAGATATTTGGGTCTGGACGGGCTACACCTTGGCTGAACTGAGCGACGAACAACAGCAAGTGGTTGATCTGATCAACGTGTTGGTTGACGGCAAATTCGTACAAGATCTAAAAGATCCTTCGCTTATCTGGCGTGGCAGCGGTAATCAGGTTATCCATCACCTGCGTTAATTGGCAAAATTATAGGTCAAAGTAGCATTAAACCGCCAATCACGGCGTGTGCTATCACTGGGGAGGTCGCCAATCGGCCTCGCCCCTTCCAATGACAGTGAATAGTGTTTGTTGTCACTAAAGGTCACCCCAACGGCATATGAAGCCAGCTTCTTCGCGGGGAAAATGGCAGAGTTGTACCACGTGTGGGCTGTATCCAAAACCACATAAGGTTGAACCGTCTTCAACCAGTTGCCCTGTTCCCGGTTATGCAGATAGCGCATTTCTACCTGCCCGCCATAACCATAATCCCCGGTTGCGTCACTGTCTGGATAACCACGGCCGAAGCGCAGTCCGCCAAATGTGACATGCTCGGCCTCGGGTAAATCATTGTCCGACCAATCCCCTTCTGCCGAGGCACTCAAGCGCCATTTCTCATCCATCAGATATGCCCCGTCACCGGTGAGTTTCCAGCGGGTAAAGCCCAAGTCGCCCCACGGTACCGAACTGGATGCCAGAGCACCATTGATCCCCTTGCGCACACTGGCGCGGGTGCTCCAATAAGATTGGGTATATTCCTGATAACCCGCCAGTGCTAATTCAGCCGCCGGATAACGCATTCGCTGATTCTGCTCTTCTAAATCCAGCAAATAATTATTAACAGTATTAAATCGGGCGCGAGTTTTTAGATTGTAACTTTTCTCCAGATAATCTACGCCACCACTCAGGGTCCATTGCCGCTTGCGCGTTAATTGCAATGGATAACTCAATACCACACCACCGGTATATTGCGTCTGCTCGGAACGCGTTGATAAGGTAATATCCTGCGGATACAATGTCAGTACATCGGTATAGTCTTTGGGCACCTGCTTATAATAGCTGCCACGGGTTTGTAGTAATAATCCATTGCTCCCTAGATATTGCTGATAGTTTAAACCAAGATATTGGTCGCGATTTTTACTGTCGAGCGGTAATAACGTCGCCACACCAAATTGTTCGGCATAGGGTGTAAATCCACTTAAGGTTGCATTAAGTACACCACTGTATACTCCTTTGCGGCTATCCAGCGCAGTACTAACATTCCAGTTACGTGGATGTCTGGCTTTAACGTCCAGTAGTGTCGCGCCATAAATATTATCCGGGTTTTTAGCCGTGGCAATGACTTTGGTATCCGGGGTCCGGCTCATCAAAATATTGTAGCGTTCAAAGGTGTCCTGCGTCAGTGGCTTCTCTGCCATGATGCGCTGTGATAGCTTGGTTAGCCAGCGGCCTATCGCAACATTTTCACTTTGAATCCGCGTATTGGCAATGTAACCCTCAACCAAGCCTATTTTTACCGTGCCATTAATAAAGTTATCTGAGGGTAAATAAGCATAAGAGAGAATATAACCGTCTTGCTGATATAATGTAGTAATAGATTGGGTTGCCACCAATAAATTCTTTAACGGTACTTTTTTACCAATATAACCGTTGAACGGTTCACGAAGTAACTTAAGATCATAACGCGTACCACCAATAAATTGAATATGCTGCACATCAATTAAGGTTTCAAGTGTTAACTTAGCGTTGGGAGCAGGCACTGAAATAGCAGGTGGCGCTGTTCGTGTGGTTTGGGGTTTAGCAATGTCACGTGATATTCTGGACGGGTTATTCTGATCAATCAACATGGGAACCGTATTGGCCCATGCACTATATTGCCATATCCCACCAGTACCAAATAACAATAACAGCCACACTCTATTATTCATAGAATATTTCCTTATGCGCACATTAAATTATAATTTTAATAGCCTATTTTTATTATCGTCAGATAGCGAGGCTCTCCCCAGAGAGTAAGGGAGAGCAAATCTCATTATATTTTTAATTGGTTTTTGGTTTTAATATTCCGCCCAAGCCTCCCCCCGCACTGGCATTTGCGTTAGCGGAGACGCCCGCAGTCAACCCACCGGTAATGCCACCAACGGTGTTAGTCACACCTGCCAGCAACCCGCTATTACTGCCACCGGTGCTGGGAGTCAAGGTCGTGGTAACGCCCGCCAATAAGCCATTCGAACCACCAGTTGACGCAGGAGGAGTGACCAGACCACCGGCCTTCTCAACTGCCTGCCCGGTGCCTTGTAATACCTGGCCCACGCCCGCTAAGGTTGGCACACTCGTACCCACTTGTGTCCCCGTCGCCGCAACGGTGCCGCCGACCGCGGTCAATAAGTTATTAACCGGCGCGCCAATCCCCGTTGTTCCACCTACGGTTTGCGTAATGTCTTGTACCTGACCCACCACCGGCGTCACTATGCCAGTCGCTGCGGTCGTCAACTTACTGGTGGTACCGGTTTGCAGGTCTTGCGCCAGCCCATTACCAATGGACGTTACCGCACCGCCGGTCTTATCCACCAGCCCACCTGCCGTACTGGTAACACCGCCCAATGGTGTATTAGCAGCGATACCTGAGACCGTGCCTCCCAATCCTGAAACACCAGTACCGACATCAGCGACGGCTTTCGGTACACTGGCTGCTGTCGTGCCTAAAGCATTAGGATTATTTCCTAATTGGCCGACGCCATTCTGTAATCCGGTCCCAACCTCACTGACTGCATTACCTGCACTGTCGACCACGGTGACCAAACCACCACCGACGATTGGCAAGCTGCCGACAGGTGTTTGGCTGACAACATCACTGACCGTATTGCCGACACCATCTACGGCGGTACCGACACCACTAACCACATTCCCGACCGCGGAATTATTCGCGGTTGTCCCACCACCGTTATCTGTTCCTCCGCCCGTTCCGCCGCCAGTGCCGCCATTGCCATCGCCGCCACTGCCATCACTACCAGAACCGGTTCCACCGGCGGCCTGACCCGAATTATTCTTCGCAGTATTGTGAGAACCACCACCACTTCCACTACATGCCGCAAGTGAGCTGGCAAGCAATATTACCAAACTGATTGTGCTCAGACGGCTGATATTATTAGGGCTCATAGCATAACCCCCCAGAGAGAACGCCACAGCGGCGTGAAATAACTATAAGAGACACTTATGTTTCACTCAAGTTAAGACAATGTTTATTTTTTGTTTGAAATGAAAATTTATCGGCTGGATATGTATCATTTTGATAATGCGATAAAACTTTTTCTTATAAAAATCTCTATTTTCTGAATAAAACCCGCACCGATAAGCGCAAAAACTTCATCGTTCCGCCATCTCAGCTTAACCCTACTGTCATCAAAAACAGCCAGCATAGCGGTGAGATCACTTACCGGTTATCACTATGACTATCCGCCCTCTGCTCGTCCGTTTTGCTACTGCTGTTACTTCGCTGCGGCTAGAAACGGCCATGAGGGGGATAGCACTGAGAGGGTATATCTGCCATGCACTTATCTAGACCACCGACCAGCTACCCCACCCGCTATCAACAAATTGCGGCCCAATTAGAACAGGAATTGCGTGGTGCCTATCGTTGTGGCGATTACCTGCCTTCTGAACAACAACTGGCTGATCGCTATCAAGTTAACCGCCATACCTTGCGCCGGGCAGTGGATGAACTGGTTGAGCGTGGCTGGCTACAACGCCGCCAGGGTATCGGCACGCTGGTATTAATGCGCCCGTATGACTATCCACTGCATGCTAATGCTCGCTTTAGCCAGAACTTGCTGGATCAAGGTAGCGACCCCACCAGTGAGCGCTTACTCGCAGTCTTGCGCCCGTGTATAGAGCATGTAGCCAAAGCGCTCTCACTGGCAGAAGGCACCACAGTGATCCATTTACGTACTCTGCGGCGGGTTAATGGCGTGCCAGTCTGTGTTATCGATCACTACCTGCCAGACCTACGCTGGTGGCCTGCTTTACAACAATTCAACTCCGGTTCATTGCATCAATTCATCACCCAGCATTTACAACAACCACTGAGTCGTAGCCAAACCCGCATCAGCGCACGTCGTGCTCAGGCAAAAGAGAGCCGCTTACTCGAGATTGCGACTCATGCGCCGCTGCTCTGTGTGCGGACCTTAAATATCTGTGTTGATAGCCAGCTGGTGGCGGAATACTCCGTCAGCCTGACGCGGGCCGACATGATTGAATTGACGATGGAGCACTGAATGGAAACTCGCCATACCACTCGGCAAAACTGGATGTCGGTGTTAGCCCACTGCCAGCCAGCAGAGTTGCTCGCTCACTGGCAAGCCTTGAATTTATCACCGGAATATCAGGTGATCCGCGCCCCAGAGATAGGTTTAAACCAATTACAGGCACGGATGGGGGCTACTGGTCGCCGTTTTATCCTTGGTGATATGACCATAACGCGTGCCGTTATCAAGCTTAACGACAGCACGGATGTTTATGGTTACAGCTACATTGCCGGGCGTAATAAGCCTCATGCCGAGCTGTGCGCCGTGCTGGATGCCTTGTTACAACTCTCCACCGTCAAGGGTAAACCCGCCGGGTTGAATGAATTATTGCTGAAAACCGTGATTCACCCACTGGCCGCAATACAACAAGAACGGCGGCAATTACGCGCTGATGCTATCACCGCCAGTAAGGTTGATTTCTTCACCTTGGTGCGGGGAGAGGACTGATGAACTTATTAACTCATTTTGAGCATCCGGTAGATGATGCGCAGCACACTTTTCGTCGTATTCTCAAAGCGTTGAGTGAACCGGGCGTGCTGGTAACACTGCCCCATGCTACCGGCTGGCAACCACTGAACCCAGCAACCACCAGTGTTCTGCTCACGCTGGCCGACCAAGAGACGCCGCTCTATCTCGACGCGGCACTTAATAGTGACAGCGTGCAACACAATGTGCGTTTTCATACTGGTGCGCCCCTGATGACATGCAGTGATAAATCCTCTTTTTCATTATTTAATAATGAGATAACAGCGGAGCAACTCGCCACCTGCCCGGCAGGTAATGAACTGTCACCGGAACAATCCACTACGGTGGTGATTCAGACCGACAGCCTACATCACGGCATGCCATTACGGTTACGCGGGCCAGGTATTGAACACAGCCGCACCGTTGCACCACACCTGCCCGCCACCATTTTGAATTATCTGCTTAACCGCCCTGCTGCATTTCCGGCTGGCATCGATTTTCTGTTTACCTGTGGCGAGAACCTGATGGCAATCCCACGAACCACCCATGTGGAGGTGTGCTGATGTACGTTGCCGTCAAAGGGGGCGAAAAAGCGATTGCAGCAGCCCATCAATTGCTGGAACAGCAACGGCGTGGCGACAGCCAGATCCCGGCAGTCGATTGCGAGCAAATTGAGCAACAACTCGGTCTGGCGGTTGATCGGGTGATGACCGAAGGGGGCATCTATGATCGCGAGCTGGCCGCACTGGCAATTAAACAAGCCAGTGGTGACTTGGTGGAAGCCATTTTCCTACTACGCGCTTACCGCACAACCTTACCCCGTTTGGCTGTCAGTCAACCGCTAGCAAGCGAGCATATGCGGCTAGAGCGTCGTATTTCAGCCATTTACAAAGACTTGCCCGGCGGGCAAGTGCTCGGTCCAACCTATGATTACACTCACCGGCTGCTGGATTTTACCCTGCTGGCCGCAGGCGATGCACCGCAAGCCCGCCACGGT
Organism: Yersinia sp. 2542 StPb PI; assembly: GCF_048593855.1. Lineage (NCBI taxonomy): Bacteria > Pseudomonadati > Pseudomonadota > Gammaproteobacteria > Enterobacterales > Yersiniaceae > Yersinia > Yersinia sp. 2542 StPb PI. The sequence goes on along the minus strand of NZ_JAZGQA010000054.1, from coordinate 8,172 downwards.
GGCGAAACATTATCCGATGATTTATTGCGCAATAACTGTGCCCATGTGTTTGATTTATTAGTTCAAGAGCAGCTTGCCCTGACAGAGCAAGATGACGGTACTCAGCCGGAAGATATCACCCGCAATCCCCCCGTTTATCCCTGCAATCGCTCGGCCCGGCTGCAACAATTGGTCCGTGGTGACGAAGGTTTTCTGCTGGCGCTGAGCTATTCCACGCAACGCGGTTATGGCCGCACCCATCCCTTTGCCGCCGAGATCCGCACCGGTCACCTGACCGTTTCAATTCAGCCGGAAGAACTGGGATTTGCTATTGATATCGGCGAAATCTTACTGACCGAATGCGAGATGGTGAATGGCTTTGTCAACCCGGAATCAGAACCTCCGCACTTTACACGTGGTTATGGTCTGGTGTTTGGCCGTGGTGAGCGCAAAGCGATGTCGATGGCGCTGATGGATCGAGCCTTACAAAGCCGCGAATATGACGAAAAGGTCACCAGCCCGGCGCAGGATGAAGAATTCGTGCTCTCCCATGCCGATAATGTCGAAGCCGCGGGGTTTGTTTCTCATCTTAAACTGCCGCACTACGTAGATTTTCAAGCGGAACTGGAATTGCTAAAACGCCTGCGTCGTGAGCACTTACTCGCCTCGCAACAGCCATCCTCTCAAGAACAGGAACCACGCCATGACTGAGGTTCTCACCGGTTATAATCTGGGATACCTGGATGAGCAAACCAAACGGACTTTACGCCGCGCGCTGCTAAAAGCAGTGGCGATCCCCGGTTATCAAGTGCCGTTCGGCGGGCGGGAAATGCCGATGCCTTATGGTTGGGGCACCGGTGGCATTCAACTGACCGCCAGCCTGATTGGCCGCAAAGATGTGTTAAAAGTGATCGACCAAGGGGCAGATGACACCACCAATGCTGTCTCTATCCGCCGCTTTTTTCAGCGCGTCAGCGGGGTGGCGACCACCGAAAGCACAGTCGATGCCAGCTTGATCCAAACCCGGCATCGCATTCCTGAAACACCTCTGAGCGAAGATCAGATCCTTATCTATCAGGTACCGATCCCAGAGCCACTGCGCTTTATCGAACCACGCGAAACCGAAACGCGCAAAATGCATGCGCTGGAAGAATACGGCGTGATGCAGGTAAAACTGTATGAAGATATCGCCCGCTACGGCCATATCGCCACCACCTACGCCTATCCGGTCAAAGTGAACGATCGCTACGTGATGGACCCTTCGCCGATCCCAAAATTTGATAACCCCAAAATGCACATGATGCCCGCGCTACAACTGTTCGGGGCCGGTCGCGAGAAGCGGTTATATGCCCTGCCTCCCTTTACCAAGGTGGAAAGTCTGGATTTCGACGATCACCCATTTACCGTGCAGCAATGGGATGAACCCTGTGCCTTGTGCGGCTCGCGCCACAGCTATCTTGATGAAGTGGTGATGGACGATCAGGGCAGCCGAATGTTTGTCTGTTCTGATACTGATTTTTGCCAGCAGCAACTGGTGGCACAAGAGGTAAATATTCAATGATTTCCGAACAGGTTATTTCATCATCCGCAGCCGCTCACCCACTGCTATCAGTGGAGAATCTCACACATTTGTATGCGCCAGGTAAGGGGTTTAGCAACGTCTCTTTCCAGCTCTATCCCGGTGAAGTATTGGGAATTGTCGGTGAATCCGGCTCTGGCAAAACCACCTTATTAAAATCGATTTCTGCCCGGTTGCCGCCACAGCATGGGCAGGTTATTTACCACTCTGGTGCCCAGCAACCGGTTGATTTATATCAGATGGCTGAAAGTCAGCGCCGCCGTTTACTGCGCACCGAATGGGGGGTGGTTCATCAGCATCCACTGGATGGTTTGCGCCCACAGGTTTCCGCCGGTGGCAATATCGGCGAGCGTCTGATGGCTATTGGCCAGCGCCATTACGGCGACATCCGCCAACAAGCAGGGCGCTGGCTGGAGGATGTCGAGATCCCACTATCACGCCTGGATGACTTACCCACTACCTTCTCCGGCGGCATGCAACAACGCCTACAAATTGCCCGCAATCTGGTGACCCATCCCAAGCTGGTATTTATGGACGAACCGACGGGCGGCCTGGATGTATCAGTACAAGCGCGACTACTGGATTTACTGCGCAATCTGGTGGTGGAAATGCAACTGGCAGTGGTGATTGTCACTCATGATCTCGGTGTGGCCCGGCTATTGGCACACCGGTTGCTGGTGATGAAGGAGGGTCAGGTTATCGAAAGCGGCCTGACCGATCGAGTGCTAGACGATCCCCATCATCCCTACACCCAACTATTGGTTTCATCGGTGCTACAAAACTGACTGTTTTGTCTGTTAACCCGTGAATAGATTAACGAGAACTCACTATGAATCACCAGCAACCGCCTATCAATCACCCACAACTGAGAGTTGAAAATCTCAGTAAAACCTTCGTACTACACCACCAGCATGGTATTCGCTTGCCGGTATTGCATCAAACCTCACTGGAAGTGAGTAGCGGTGAATGTGTGGTATTACACGGCCATTCCGGCAGCGGTAAATCTACTCTGCTACGCTCTTTATATGCCAACTATCTGCCAGACAGCGGTCATATCTGGGTCAAGCATCAGGGGGAATGGCTCGACATTGTGGCAGCCCCAGCGCGACAAATTATGGCGGTACGCCGTCATACCGTGGGTTGGGTCAGCCAGTTCTTGCGGGTGATCCCACGGATCAGTGCATTAAATGTGGTGATGCAACCGCTACTGGAGCTTGGCGTTGAACGCCATATATGCCAACAACGCGCGCAGGATCTCCTGACTCGCCTTAATGTTCCACCACGGTTATGGGATCTGGCCCCCTCGACCTTTTCCGGCGGCGAGCAGCAGCGGGTCAATATCGCCCGTGGTTTTATCAAAGATTACCCCATATTGCTGCTTGATGAGCCAACGGCCTCGCTCGACAGCACCAATAGCGCGGCAGTTGTTAGCCTGATTGATGAAGCTAAACAGCGAGGGGCCGCCATCATTGGAATTTTCCACGATGAGGCCGTACGTAACCATGTCAGTGATCGCTTACTGGTCATGACGCCCTTTCCCGCCGATGCCAGTCCGGAGATACCTGCATGATCCTCAATAACATCAACCTTATTCTTGAAGATCAGGTGGTCAACGGATCACTCGAAATCAAAAACGGGGTTATCCACAATTACAGTGATCGCCCAACCCAACTCTCTGCCGCCATAGATGGACAAAATGGCTGGCTGTTGCCGGGATTGATCGAGCTGCATACCGATAATCTGGACAAGTTTTTTACCCCACGCCCCAACGTTGATTGGCCAGCTCATTCGGCGATGAGCAGCCATGATGCGCTGATGGTTGCCAGTGGGATCACCACCGTGTTGGACGCAGTGGCGATTGGTGATGTACGCGATGGCGGGCATCGTCTGGATAATCTGCAAAAAATGATTAATGCGGTGGTGGATAGTCAGCGGGCGGGACTGAACCGGGCAGAACACCGGATTCATTTACGTTGTGAATTACCTCATGAAAGTACTCTGCCGCTGTTTGAAGAACTGATGATGCAGCCTGAACTGTCATTGGTATCGCTGATGGATCACTCACCAGGCCAGCGTCAATTCGCCTCCCGGGCAAAATATCGTGAGTATTATCAGGGCAAATACCATCTTAATGATCAACAAATGGCAGAGTTTGAGGAAGAGCAAATCACACTGTCAGCGCGCTGGTCCGCGCCGAATCGAACAGCGATCGCCGATCACTGCTCTCAGCGGGGCATTGCCCTCGCCAGCCACGATGATGCCACGGCGGAACATGTGGCACAATCACAAGCACTGGGCAGTGTGATTGCTGAATTTCCAACCACGGAGGTGGCAGCCAGAGCGTCACATCAGCATGGTTTACAAGTATTGATGGGCGCGCCAAATATCGTCCGTGGCGGCTCCCATTCAGGCAATGTTGCAGCACACCAACTGGCCGCTATTGGAGTACTGGATATCTTATCGTCTGACTATTACCCGGCCAGCTTGCTGGATGCGGCCTTTCGTATCGCACACGATGCAACCAATAGCTTCACCTTACCGCAAGCGGTTAATTTGGTAACACGTAATCCTGCCAACGCCTTGGGACTAAAGGATCGCGGTGTTATTGCCGAAGGTAAACGAGCTGATTTGATACTGGCACGCGCTCATGACAGTGCGCAAAGTAAACATGTTTACGTGCAAAACGTCTGGCGTCAGGGAATACAGGTGTTCTGATGGGGCGCTTAATCTATCTGATGGGGGCATCGGGGGCCGGAAAAGATTGCCTACTGTCGGCTCTGCGGGCAGCCAATCCGGCAAATATTATCGTGGCACATCGTTATATCACCCGCCAGGCCAATGCCGGGGCGGAAAACCATGTTGCGCTGAGTGAACAGGAGTTTTTACTGCGGGCGGCCCAAGGATTATTCGCGTTGTACTGGCAAGCACATCAGTATCGCTATGGGATAGGTATTGAGATTGATATCTGGCTACAACACGGGCTGGATGTGGTGGTTAATGGCTCCAGAGCTTATCTGCCAGAGGCACAACAGCGCTATCCCGACCAACTTTTGCCGCTCTGTCTGACGGTTTCTCCGGCTATTTTGGCGCAACGATTGCAACAACGTGGCCGAGAGAACAGTGAACAGATCAATGCACGATTACAACGGGCGCAGCACTATCAGCAACAGCTACCGGTTAACTGTTTACAACTGTCTAATGACGGTGAGTTGCACCACACACTGGGGCAGTTACAACAATTACTGGTAGCTCCCCTAGCTGGTAAAGAAATGGGGGATAAAAAATGGAACTGACACTGTTAGGCACCGGATGCGCCCAGCAGGTGCCGGTATTTGGTTGTGACTGCGTGATTTGTGCTAAAGCCAGAGTGCAGCCCGCATTGGGCCGTAAACCTTGCAGTGCCATGTTGCGATATCAAGGGGAAACTACCTTGATTGATGCCGGATTACCGACACTGGATCAGCAGTTTACTGCGGGGGAAATTCAGCGTTTTTTGCTTACACATTACCACATGGATCATGTTCAGGGGTTATTTCCGTTACGTTGGGGATGCGGAAATTCGATCCCGATCTACGGACCGCCGGATCCAGACGGCTGTGACGATCTGTTCAAACATCCTGGAATTCTGCATTTTCAGCCGCCGATGGCCGCATTCCAGACCATCCATTTTGGTGACTTACGGGTCACACCGGTGCCGCTAACCCATTCCAAAATAACCTTCGGCTATTTATTGCAAAGCCCCAGCCGGACCATCGCCTATTTAACCGATACCGTCGGGCTACCCGCTGATAGTGCGCTATTTCTGACCAGCAAAAATATCGATCTGCTGGTGCTGGATTGCAGCCATCCGCCGCAGACGCCGCCGCCACGCAATCATAATGATGTAACTATCGCGTTAGCCATTAAGGATTTGCTAATGCCACAACAGACGTTGCTGACCCACGCCAGCCACCAACTTGATCGATGGTTGCTTGACCACCCATTACCGGCAGGGGTGGCAATCGCCCATGATAATCAGACGATTACCCTATTATGATCAACGCTGCTGCATCTGAGCGGAGGTTAAGATTGTCACGCCCTCTTTCGGCGGCGCAAAAGCCTGATCCAGCATCGCCTGAGCCACATCTTTGCCTTTAATCAAGCGCCACTTATCCGGCAATAAGGCAAACAGAGGTGCACTTAGGCTCTCCATCAAGCGGGGCTTGTCGCGCTGACCCGCCAGCATTGAGGGCCGGGCAAAAGTAAGTTGTGGCCAGCCCTGAGCCTGTAAGTCACGCTCGGCCTCACCTTTGGTGCGGTTATAAAACACCCATGAGTTGGCATTAGCCCCCATCGCGCTTACCAATAGAAAATGCCGTGCGCCCAGCCGCAAGCCGGTTTCACCAGCGGCCAATACCAAGCGATAATCCACCAAACGAAATGCCGCCTGGCTGCCAGCTTGCTTACGAGTGGTCCCCAAACAGCAAAAGACCAAATCCACCGGTTGATCCAAGGTTTTCAGCAACTCACCGATATTTTCACCCTGCGGATTAATCAGTTTATTCATGGCTGGCAAGGGATTACGGCTAGGTGCAATGATGGATGTCACTCTGGCATCCAAACGTAACAGGCGCAGTAATTCGCCCCCCACCAGGCCACTTGCGCCCAGTAATAATACCTTCGCCATCTGACCTCCTGCCTTCTGGTATTGATGATAATGCCGCGAAAAAGTGCAGAAACAATTATTGAAATCAATCGTTATGAATAATACATACCAGAAACACTATACCCTATATAATTCGAGTTGCATGAAGGCGGCAACTGAGCGAATCCTCAAGAGTTTACATAAGTAAGTGACTGGGGTGAACAAAGGCAGCCAACACACATGCAGCTTGAAGTATGACGGATATATGACATAGCATCGAGAAATAGCAGTTATCATTAAAACAGGGAATTTATAGTGAAGAGTCTTGCTGCCAATACAGTTTTTTGCCAAAACCAAGGGTATTATTGGTCATCTTGATTTCCAGCAGATTGAGCTGCCAGAGTGGGGCGGATACCACTTTAGCCACCGGAAAACGGCGGCAGTAGCGCTGGCGGGCGCGGTGTTCCGCATCTCCCGTTAATTCGCTTATCTCTGCGCGGTATTGAATACCTTTAATCAAGGCTACTGTGCGCGGCTGGGTGGCTATGGTGCCGACAACCTGTGGGTTTATCTGCATCAGTTCACCATGTCGGGTGTGCTTTTCTGTCATGATAAAAAGTGCCATCTGTGTTTCGTCAAATACGTAAAAACAGTTGGCACACCACATATCGATACCACTGCCCGCACACAGCGTCAGTACATGTTGCTGGCGCAGAAAGCGGTTAATACCAAGCAGATCCTCAGGGTTATTCACGTCACTCATAATTCACAACACCCTCTGGCTTAGAAATAGTCCTGAGTGTACATCAAGTCCCCCGCAACAAGCAGCTCTGCGGCTATTCAGTTGAGCTTACTCACACTGAAAAGCCATTGCCCCTCCTTCCCCATACTTATCTCTGAGCAGGGGATCATTGCCAGCATATCCTTCCTGATAATAGGGTCTTAGCCGAGAAACAACCTAATAACGTGATTTAGCTAACATTTACCGCATAAGGCACATATGAATTTATATGCAAAATTTACGTATAAATTTGGATGTAACAAATAATTATGGATTAACAAATAAAATACAAAAACTATTAAGAACCCGCTCTCATTACTAATATTGGATAATAATAAGCCTGCCAATGTATCCGTCGTGTTAAATATAACCTTACTGTTTTGCATAACATACAGTACAGTTTTGAATAAACAACGTTTAAAATGAATAAAATCGATAAATTATTCATTTTTTAGTCATGTCACCTTTTAAAATCGGTAGAAAACATGACTTGAGTCACAGAATGAATAAGTGTTATGACTAAAATAGCCACCATCAGTTCATTGCTCGTAAACCTTGATTAAAAAATAGAGACCTTACGTAAATGGAAAATAACAACAAAAAAATGGCGCATATAAGGCGAACAACGCATTTAATGATGCCGGCACATCGTAGTTATTTTAACTTTTCTTATTATCACTATAGATAACATCCTCCCTGCGATGACATCCACTTTTATTGGATAGTCATTGTCTATGCACAATATTTAACAAATGCGAAAAGTGTTTACGACCTTTACGTTGAGTTAACTATTGTCTGCTTTCTCCGAAGAGACTAACACTCGATTATATTTATACGTCTATCTGATTGTGGGTTTTTATTAACCAATCGATACTCAGCTTGTGTTATTCATCTTTCAGCAGAAACATAGCTATCCTGTAAAATTTACTGTCACCTTTGTCATTAATGCTGAATGACCAGAGGATCACTGCGTCTGAAATTCAGTCACGGTGTTACGCAGAAAGCAGCCAAGACTATTAATGAATGTTATTTCATTGATACGGACTGCTATACAAAAAATTTAATGGCAATTAACTTAAATAAACCAACAAATAATGTAGGCGTAATTGTCACAGGCAATTTTAGTACGACCAGCGCACAGAAACCGGAGCGTACACCATGACCTTATAAATCATGGTTACGTGAGGATTTCGAGCACTGTTCAACCTC
>NZ_JAZGQA010000549.1:0-293 GCF_048593855.1 Yersinia sp. 2542 StPb PI | reverse complement strand
ATGCGGTTTACCTCGACCTGTGTGCCTCAGGGTCAGGTTGATGAGCGCCGGGCCACGACCATAAAAAGTGAGTGATACGGGGTTATACAGTGGTGCCGTATCAGATGGACGAAGTCTGATACGAAAGGGACCTCTTATGGCGTGGAGCTGAGGTCAACCAGTAAGAATATGACCCTTAATGCTAGCGCATTGGTGAAATACAACACCCAACAAGGCACCTCAACTTTAGTAAAAGGTGAGCCTGTTACCTTTAGTGCCGATGTGTGTGTTTTATATGGGGTTAGGTGGAACTA
>NZ_JAZGQA010000548.1:0-293 GCF_048593855.1 Yersinia sp. 2542 StPb PI | reverse complement strand
ATCATGGCTTGCGCACACTCTGCCTTAACTTTCTGCTTGCTGTATTTTCCTTGAACAAGATTAATTTCTACAGGTATATTGTAATTCCAGTAATGTTGCTCTTCCGGAAAAACGGCACGAACTGGGTTATTAAAAGTTTCAGACCAACGGTTAAGTGATTTTATACGACGGGGAATGTTTCGTATTTTGGTGCAGTTATCCCTACATAATCGCCTACTCATATTTTTTAACTTCCTGCTTGTTCAGTTGGCTATAGCGTTGGTCGAAAATAACTTCACTGTAATTTAGCGACA